>CAMTYD010000059.1:0-7035 GCA_947085915.1 uncultured Parcubacteria group bacterium | reverse complement strand
GTACGGAGTGGTCGTGGCAGTAGTGCAGGAAGAGTTGGTCACCGCACGGACGACGTTCTGTGGTGAGCAGGAGTAGGTGGTGGTGGGAGTGCAGGAGCAGGAAGCGTATTGATACGAAGAAGAACCGGAGAGTGTGCCGTTGGAACAGGATCGGGATTGCGAGACTGAGGAGCAGACCTGACCTGAGGGAGCTGACTCAGCGGAGTATGCGGTGATGGAACTTCCGTGTGCGACTGTTGTGCCATCCAGCGTACATGATGCGGCGGGAGAGACACTGCAGGATGCGTATGCATATGAGCCGGAGAGGGTGCCGTTGGTGCAGGTGCGTGTTTGTGATGAGCAGGAGTTGCCGTATGAGACGGTGGATGCGAGGTATGCGGTTGCGGATGAGCCGTGGGTGACGGTCGTGCCGTCGAGCGTGCAGGAGGCGTATACGGTGAGTGAGGCTGCTTGGGTGCCTGTGCCACCTGCTCCCGTGGCGGTGCAGGAGTAGCTGGTGGTGGAAGAAGGAGCGACGGTGGTGGAGCCACCTCCCGTACTGACGTATCCGACGTTTGCGATGTACAGGGTGGTGGCGTTGGTGGAAGAGTATGTGAGGGTGGATGAGCTTCCTTGATTTACCGAGGACGGGTTGAGGGTGACGGTGCAGGTGGGGGCGGGAACTGGGGTGTAGGTGATGACGATGAGGCCTGGCGCACCGGAACCGCCCCATGTTGAAGGCGCAGTGAAGCTGGAGGGATACCCTCCTCCACCGCCACCGCCACCGCCGTACGCACCGCCACTGCCACCCGCACTGGAAGGGTCGCCACTCATGCTTCCGCCACCTCCACCACCAGATCCATGGGTGGCATCCCAATCAATGCCAGATCCTCCCGCTCCTCCGAGCCCTGCCGGCGCCCCGTTTACGTCCGGGACCACACCGCCACCACCGCCTCCTCCGGCAGTCCCGGGACTGCCCGACTGACCACGACCGGCGCCGCCGAGTCCAGCGCCATATCCTGCATAATTGTTGCCCCCGTCGCTTCCATAGCCAGTGGAAAAGTTGAGACCGCCGTTGGCGCCTCCGCCTCCGCCTCCTCCGCCCGCGCCGCCGTAACCGTAGGGAGTCCCGCAGGAGCCGTCGCCACCTTGACCGCCGACGCCTTGCGGACCGCCGGAGCCTCCGCCGCCTCCGCCGATGTGAAATACGTTGCGCCCTCCGTTACCCCCGGAATATTTCACGGTACCGACGCCACTTGCGGAACTCCCGCCGCTCGCACCTCCACCTCCCGCACCAGGTCCCAAAAAACAATCAGTAGACATGTGATATCCGCCACTTCCACCTTTTGCGAGCACCGTGCCAGATGTGCTGAACCACGTATCGCCACCAGCCGTCCCGGATTCGCTGCCGAATCCGCCTGAGCCGCCTGAACCAATCAAATAACTTACGCTCGCACCGGATGTCAGCGTAAGATTGGTGATTTTTGAGTATGCTCCGCCGCCTCCTCCAACGCCGCCTGTAACCAAATGGTCATATGCGTAACTCCATCCTCCCGACGCACCGCCCCCTCCTGCGATGACCTCTATCGTATTGCTAGAAGAATTCCAAGCCGCGGGAACTGTCCACGTAGAACCGGACGTAAGATAGACGGTCGTCGCGCTCGCATGTTGCGGAATGAGGAGAAGTAGAAATATGAGAAGATATTTTTTCATTTCATGTAGCGAAATTCGCGGCCTGAGTGATTTGTACCTACAGTATAACGCCGGCTCGCATTTGCGAGCCGGCGCTCTGTGCACAAAGATGATGCTGGAGACACCGCCGCTTAAAACTGCTGAAGAAACTTCCCTAAAAGCGCCTGAAGCGAGACGAGTGCACGGGCAAGGTTGTGATTTGCAGACATGACCTAAGGAGAATTTTGCGGATACGTGCATCCTGTCGCGCTCAACGGCGCAGAAGCGCCGGAATATGTGCACACAAAAGAATTCGCCGCATTTCCTCCGCCCGCATAATTGTAGAAAGGAGTAAGTGCTGGATACGTTCCCGTCACATAGACGTGCACGTTGCTGTAATTTTGATGATTATCTACCCAGGCGTTGAGGCCCGAAACTCGCGTCACACCCGTTATCACGAGACGGCTCGTGGGGCTACCCCCGCCGGTAAATAAACCTTTGCCGGTGATCATGTTGAAATAGCTACTGTCCAATACGACATCGCCGGCGTCGACCCAATGCATTGAGTGTTCATCGGCGGGTATTTGCGCGCTGCCGTCGGTCGTGAAGGTGACGTTGTATGTGTAGATGGAGTTCTGGTCCGCAGGGCTAAAGAGGAAGTAGTAGCCTTTAATAGAGCCTCCATTGATGAGTGTGTTGGTGGTGTTTTCCATGTAGACCGCTTGCTTCCCGTTTGAAACTAAATCAACGTTCTCCAAGGTTAGATTGTTGGTGCGAGCTATTCTCAGCGCATGCGACCATTGTGTAGTGGAATCGGCAGTCGTCGTGAATGTATGGGTGTTTATTGTCTTGATGTTCTGTATATAGATGTCGTGTGAGTCCCATATATTGAAAGGTGCCGAGTTGCCCGCAACGTACCTAACAGAGGCAGTGAAAGTGACACCGCCGCTTGGTGCCAAGATCCGCAGATATTGAGCGTCATGGATGCGCACGGCGGCGGTGTACGTGCCGGGTTGCAAACACACGTTGGTCCATCGCTCTGCGGTGCCTCCGCGGAGAGAACCGATACGAGTGCTGTAATCTTCCGATGGAGTAACCGTAATGTCGCACGCATATGAGAGGTCTTTTTGTGGCTCACTCGCGATTGAAAGTTCGGCGATACTGGCTGCCCAGCCACTCGCGTCGTTGATTTTAGTTGTCTCGATTCTGATATAGCGCGCATTTTTGCCTATCGATTTTTTTTGCACGTACGCAGGCGCCGCCGTGTGCGGTTCGAAATGCGCGATGATTGGCGTCCATGCAACGCCGTCGTCGGAAACTTTAATCACGTAATTTTTGAGAACGCTCGCAGGGTATGGCTGTGATGCGGACGTCCATTCAACCGCATCTACATAGCGTCGCGAGCCCAAGTCGAGCTGGATCCATGCAAAATTATTTACGCCGACAGGCTGAAGCGATGCGACCCATGCAGTCGAAAGCGAACCATCGAGCATATTGTTGGCGGGATGTCCTGTTGCTGATGATGAGGTCTGGACTACGATTGGCAATTGAGTAGGTGCTGCGACCGTGCAGCTCGCATTGGTATACGTCCCGCTCAGCGTCCCATTGGCACATGTACGGGTTTGCTGCGTGCAGGTTTGTCCGGATGCGACCGAAGAAGATTGGTACGCAGTGACGGAGGCACCGCTTGCGACAGATTGATTGTTCCAGGTACAGCTCGCGGCTGCTGCGACCGAACACGATGCGTTCGTATATGTACCGGAAAGTACACCATTTGAACAGGAGCGATTCTGAGAGACGCACTGACTTCCCGCGGCAACAGACGAGGATTGATATGCGGTCGCGCTTGCTCCGTGTGCAACGCTTTGCCCATTGAAAGTGCAGGAAGCGGCCGCAGCAACGGTACAGACGGCGGCATTGTATGTGCCGGAAAGCGTGCCGTTCGCGCAGGTACGTGTCTGCGGTGTGCACGCCTGTCCGAAGGAGACGGACGATGATTGGTATGCGGTCACTGATGCGCCGTTGGAAACGGTCGCATTGTTCCAAGTGCAGGTAGCGGGAACGACATTTCCGACCGTACAGCTTGCGTTGGTGTACGTTCCTGAAAGGACTCCGTTGGTGCACGTGCGGCTCTGCGAAGTACAGCTTTGTCCTGCAGCGACAGACGTAGCTTGATATGCCGTAACGCTAGCGCCGGAAGTAATACCCTGACCATTGAAAGAACAAGATGCGGGAGAAGCGACCGTGCAGGAAGAAGCGGTGTACGAGCCGGACAGCGTCCCATTCGTACAGGTGCGCGTTTGCGAGACGCACGTCTGTTCGGATGCGACCGAAGAAGATTGGTACGCGATTACGTATGAACCGTCTGCGACAGTCTGATTATTCCACATGCAGGAAAATGAGGTCGGAATGGTGGGAATCAGGGGTGTCTGGGTTTGTGGGAGGGTCGTGATTGTCGGCAGAGTGTATACGATTTTTGTGGAAGTAATGACAGGGGGTGGTTGGGTTGGGTTCGTACCAGCAAGGTCAGTGATTGTCGCCCTCGTCCGTGGCCCCACCGCACCATAGCCGGTCGTGAGGGGTGTACCGGAGGAAGCGATTCCTCTCTGCACTTGATACTGCTTCACAGCTGCCTCCGTGAATGCGCCGAAAAAACCGGTCGCAGATTCAGCGGCAAGGAGCTTCTGTGTGACGAGGAACTGTTGGAGCAGGAGGACATCAGTGCCTGAGAGTCCGCGGACGAGGGTGCGAGCCTGTCCTGAGCTTGCTTGCGGTGAGACTGTCGAACTCGTCGAAGGTGCGGAGTTGGTTGGTGCCGTTGGTACCGGCGTGGAGGGAGTGGTGACTGTTGGTGCGGGTGTGCACGAAAGCTTCATCGCTGCAGCGGTGAGAGGTCCCACCGTTCCCACGGGAGTGATGCCGTGGTCTCTCTGCCATTGTTTGAGTGCAGCTTGAGTGAGAGAGCCGAAGTATCCTGTGGGTGTGGGGAAGTTGGCGTATGCCTTGTACAGAATGTGTTGTACGGCGGTGACCTGCGCGCCGGTCGAACCAAGGGAGAGCGGAGGGCAGGTGGATTGGGCAGAAGAAGCGAGGGGGATGAGCACAAGTATCGCAAACATCCCTGCTACTTTTCTCAACATCAGGACAGTATAACGCGACCCCGCTTGAGTGGGGTCGCATATTGCGTATGCAAACTGGGATTACTTCCTCGATGCAATGACTGCGTCTGCTGCGGTCTTCGGCACAATCGCATAATGTGAAAACTCCAAGTTCGGTACCCCTCTTCCTTCGGTCAGACTTCTCAATTGTGTAGTGAATCCGAACAATTCTGAGAGAGGGACTTTTGCGGTGATGACACGAGCTTGTCCGCGCTCGCCCATCGCCTCGATGGCACCGCGCTTACTGTTTATCATACCTGTCACGTCACCCATGAATTTCTCCGGTACAACGACTTCCAATTTCATAATAGGTTCGAGAATGACCGGCTTCGCTTTTTGCATCGCTTCCTGCATCGCGTTGATAGCGGCGAGCTTGAATGCGATTTCCGATGAGTCCACATCGTGATACGAACCGTCGTAAAGTTCGACAGAGATGTCGACAACCGGGAATCCTGCTTGAATACCACGTTCCATCGCTTCGATGAGACCTTTTTTCACCGGCTGGATGTATTCCTGTGGAATCACACCTCCTTTGATGTTGTTGATGAATTCAAAATGGTCTTCGCGGTCGACATTGTTTTTCACTTTCTTCTCCGGGTCGAGCGGCTCAAGCGGCTTGATGCGAATTTTCACGTGGCCGTACTGACCGCGACCACCTGTCTGCTTGATGTGTTTGTACTCGACGTCGGATGAACCCTGAATAGTCTCGCGGTACGCGACTTGCGGCTTACCCGTCGTCGCTTGCACGCCGAATTCTCGCTTCATACGGTCAACGATGATTTCGAGGTGCAATTCACCCATCCCCGATACGATGGTTTCCATCGTTTCAGGATCAGACTTGATGCGGAAGGTAGGATCTTCGTCGGAAAGCTTCGAGAGTGCCATACCCATTTTCTCCTGGTCGGCTTTTGTGTTTGGTTCAATACGCATCGAGACCACCGGCTCAGGAAATACGATGCTCTCGAGTGCGATAGGGTGCGCGACGTCACAAAGTGTGTGTCCGATTTTCACTTCCTTCATACCGACGGCGGCAGCGATTTCTCCCGCGAAGACCGTCTTCACGTCTTCGCGCTTGTCAGCCTGCAGACGCACGATGCGTCCGACGCGTTCTTTCTTATTGTTGGCAGAATTGTAGACGGTGTCGCCGGCGGTGAATGAGCCCGAGTAGACGCGGAAGAAGGAGAGCTGCCCGACGAATGGGTCAGTCTGAATCTTGAAGACGAGTGCCGCAAACGGAGCTTCATCTGATGCGGGGCGCGTCTCTTCTGCCCCTGTGTCGGTATTGATGCCTTTCGACTCAGGCATGTCCTTAGGGCATGGGAGGTAATCAACGACCGCATCGAGCACGAGTTGCACGCCTTTATTTTTGAGAGACGAACCGGTGAGTACGGGGAATATTTTGTTGGCGATGACGCCTTTGCGGAGGGTCTTGCGGAGTGTCTCAAGCGGAATCTCTTTTCCATCCAAAAATTCAGCCATGACCGCATCGTCGTTCTCGACAATTCTCTCCACGAGTTCAGCGCGGTACTTGGTCGCATCCGCCATCATGTCCGCAGGAATATCGTATGCGATGACATTTTTTCCCATTTCGCCTTCAAATTTGTATGCCTTCATCGAAAGCAAGTCGATGATTCCCTCGAATTTGTCTTCGAGCCCTATCGGGAGCTGGAATCGTACTGCCTTGGTGGAAAGTCTGTCCAAGATGCTTGCGTATGATTTTTCAAACGATGCGCCTGTGCGGTCGAGCTTGTTGATATAGCAGATGCGGGGCACCTCGGCCTCTTCTGCGTAGCGCCAGTTGGTCTCTGATTGCGGCTCTACTCCGGCGACGCCGTCGAAGACGACAACTGCGCCGTCGAGCACGCGCATCGAACGCTTCACTTCTGAAGTGAAGTCGATGTGTCCCGGAGTGTCGATGATATTGAAACGGACTTTCTGTGAGAGGTCGGCACCCATGTACGAAGGGTTCCAGAAACACGTGATAGCGGCAGCGGTGATGGTAATGCCGCGTTCGCGCTCTTGTTCCATCCAGTCGGTGACCGTATTGCCCTCATGCACTTCGCCGATTTTGTGCGACTCGCCGGTGTAATACAAAATACGCTCCGATGTAGTCGTCTTGCCCGCATCCACGTGCGCGACGATTCCGAAGTTTCTTACTTTCTCCAATGGGTAGTCTCGTGACATGTTATTTTGCGAAATTAAAATGAAAAAGCCCGTAGGCTCCCGT
>CAMTYD010000058.1:0-6617 GCA_947085915.1 uncultured Parcubacteria group bacterium | reverse complement strand
GATAGGTCGCGGTCAGCGCGAGCTCATCATTGGTGACCGTGGTACGGGCAAGACGACCGTCGCCATCGACGCTATCATCAATCAAAAATACGAGCCTGAGGCGACACGCCCCGTCTGCATCTATGTCGCTATCGGTCAGAAGGAATCGAAGACCGCACGCATTTCACAGCAGCTTCGCGAACAGGGCGCAATGGATTACACCATCATCGTTGACGCTCCAGCCTCGGCTCCAGCCGCGCTCCAGTACCTCTCTCCGTTTGCTGGTGTCGCCATCGGCGAATACTTTATGGACAAAGGTCGCGATGTCCTCATTGTGTACGACGACCTCTCGAAGCAGGCGGTCGCATATCGCCAGCTCTCGCTCCTCTTGCGACGCCCGCCGGGCAGAGAGGCATATCCGGGCGACGTCTTCTACTTACACTCACGACTTCTCGAGCGCGCTTGCCGCTTGAGCGAAGAGAAAGGCGGCGGTTCCATCACAGCGCTCCCCATCATCGAGACACAGGAAGGCGATGTGTCTGGGTACATTCCGACCAACGTCATCTCCATCACCGACGGTCAGATGTTCCTCGTGACCGACCTTTTCAACAAAGGCATCAAGCCCGCTATTGACGTGGGCATCTCAGTCTCCCGCGTGGGTTCTGCGGCGCAGACCAAGGCCATGAAAGGAGTTGCAGGCGGCATCAAGCTCGAGCTTGCGCAATTCCGCGAACTCGAAGCGTTTATGCAATTTGCATCCGACCTTGATAAGGCGACGGCAGACCGCATCGAATCGGGTAGACGCATGGTGGAAGTTTTGAAACAAAAGAATGGAGCACCAATACCTCTGGAGAAGCAAGTTGCGGCACTGTACGCTGCGGGACACGCCTTCTTCCTCGATGTTCCGGTCAACAAAGTCACAGAGGTAGAGAAGCAGTACATTGATTTCCTCGACGCGCAGTACTCAAAGACGCTCGCGGGCATCAAGAAGACGGGGCAACTTTCCGACGATGCCAAGAAAGAGCTGAACAAGGCGATGGAAGATTTCAGACTCGGTCACGCGGAGCTCTTTAGTGTGGGAAAATAGACAACCCTTCGGCAGGCTCAGGGTACAAGAGTTTGTAGTTCGCAACGCTCACAACAATCTCTAGTATGGCAAATCTCAAAAGCATAAAATCAAAAATATTCTCGTACAAGAAGACGGGAACGGTGACGCACGCCATGGAGGCGGTCTCTGCGGTCAAAATGCGGAAGGGGCAGGAGCGCGCGCTTTCAGGTCGCGCGTATGCTGCGGCAGCACTTTCTGTCCTCGAGCGTTTGAGTGGTACCGCTGACATTGCACGTCATCCGCTTATGCATGAACGGGAAGGGAAGACAGCCCTCATTGTCGTGACGAGCGACAAAGGTCTTGCAGGAGCACTCAATAGCGGAGTCATACGCAAGATTGAAAGTGAGCTTCGTGAGAGAAATTTAAAAACGGAAGATGTGGTGGTGTACGCATTCGGTCGTCGCGGTGCTGAATACTTCACGTCCCGTGGATATGAAGTAGGCGGCGTCCACACAAATGTAAGCGATGCTATCTCTGAAGCAGAAATGTCTGAAATGACCACAACCATACTGAACAGGTCTGATATAGCATCGGTCATCGTGGGGTACCAGAATTTTATTTCGACTTTCGAACAGGCTCCGACCGTGCGGCAAATCGTGCCCATCAGACCGGAGACCATGAAGGCAATCGTTGCTGGCATCCGCCCGGCCAAGGGTAAGTACGCACCCAATCAGGCTGAAGATTTGTCGCATCCTGCCGTCTACACTATAGAGCCCGACGCGGACTCAGTACTTTCTGTGCTGTTGCCCAAGCTCCTCAACATCGCCGTATTCCATGCGTTGCTTGAAAACAAAGCTTCCGAGCACTCCGCCCGTATGGTCGCCATGAAGAGCGCCACCGACAAGGCGCGCGATATGGCAAAAGGTCTCACACGGACTTTCAACAAAGTCCGCCAAGCCGCTATTACTCGTGAAGTATCAGAAATCACCTCGGGTATAGAGGCGATGAAATAAATATGCCACTGGCAGATCAATTCATTGCTGTTCTTGGTCCTTTCGGTGGCTGGATTTTTTTCATTCTGCTTTGCACGGGACCTCTACTTTTGTCCATATACCCGACTGAGTATTTGATAAAACGTAACAAGTTGCCATACCAGGGAGCCTTTTCTTTCTTTACGTTTTTTTATGCAATCGGAATAACTCTCATACTGTACATAAGCAACATGGGGCCAGCTGTGATGGTTGTATTTCCGGTTTGGCTCGGCGTTTTTGCGGCTGGCTGTGTTTCGCTGATACGCAGCGTAAAACGACAAAGATAATCATGCGCGAGCTTTTGATAGCCACGAGTAATAAGGGAAAGCTTGTTGAATTTCAAGATGCACTGAAGGACGTGCCTTTCAAGATTTTGAGTTTGACCGACGTATTTCCGCAGGGAGTAGAAGTGGAAGAGCCAGGGGAGACACTCGAAGGCAATGCCATTATCAAAGCAATGACGATAGGGAAGCGCACCGGCAAGCTCACACTCTCTGATGACACTGGACTTGAGGTGGATGCACTGAATGGAGCACCGGGAGTCAAAAGTGCCCGGTACGCGCCGGGGAGTGACGCCGACAGGCGGAATTTTCTGCTGGAAAATATGAAGGATGTGCCGGATAGTGAGCGGGGAGGGCGGATGCGCTCTGTCTTAGCGGTCTATGACCCCGAACGCGGCGATAAAGTGCGGCTCTCGACCGGGGTCATGGAAATTGAAGTCGCACGTGAGCCTCGCGGCGATTTGGGCTTCGGCTACGACGATGTCTTACTCGTCAGAGAGACTGGGCGTATGCATGCGGAGGAGACAACTGAGCAGCGAAATCAAAAAAGTCATCGCGGTAAGGCGCTTGCAGCAATACGGGAAGTCTTAATGAATGAATTCGTATGAGCGTTACCTACCCAATGGGTTATCCGGGAGTGGGCATCGGTGTGTACGTCCTCAAGGGCGACAAGGTATTGCTGGGATTGCGGAAAGGCGGCTATCAGGCGGGTACCTGGTGTGCTCCCGGCGGAAAGCTTGAGATGTACGAAGATTGGCAGGAGTGCGCCATACGGGAAACGCGCGAAGAGTGCGGCGTCGAGATAGAGAATCTACGTTTTATCGGTGTTACCAATGACCGAGACGATTCGACTGGTTCGCATTACATAACAGTTGCATATGCTGCTGACTGGAAATCGGGCGAAGCTACGCTCATGGAGCCGGATAAGTTTGATAAATGGGAATGGTTCCAGTGGAATGCCCTTCCGGAGCCTCTCTTCTTATCCACTAGAAATTTTATCGAGAGCGGGTATAATCCCTTCAACCTATGAGCAAAGGAACCATCACACAGATTATCGGGCCGGTCGTCGACGTCCGTTTCGACACAGGGCTTCCGGCTATCAAAAACGCACTCCACGTCAAACACGGCAAAGAGACGCTCACACTTGAAGTCGCGCAGCACCTCGGACTCAATCGTGCCCGCTGCATCGCGATGCAGGATACGGCAGGTCTCGCGCGCAGCGCAGAAGTCACCGATACAGGGGTGCCTATCTCGGTACCGGTCGGCGATGTGGCTCTCGGTAGAATGTTCAACGTCATCGGCGAACCAATCGACGGCATCGCTGATGTGCCAAAAGATTCCAAGCGTCTTCCAATCCATCGCGACCCACCGGCTTTCATACGCCAGTCGACCAAAGCGGAACTCTTCGAGACAGGCATCAAGGCCATCGACCTCTTGGCACCGTTCATTAAAGGAGGTAAGGCAGGGCTCTTCGGCGGAGCAGGCGTCGGTAAGACGGTGCTCATTCAGGAGCTTATTCACAACGTCGCATCGGAACACGGCGGATACTCGGTATTCGCGGGAGTGGGAGAGCGTGTACGCGAAGGCAACGACCTCTACCACGAAATGAAAGACTCAGGCGTGCTCGACAAGACCGCACTCGTGTTTGGTCAGATGAACGAAGTCCCTGGCGCGCGTGCACGTGTCGCGCTCTCAGGTCTCACCATGGCAGAAGCATTCCGCGATGAAGGCGGCAAAGATGTGCTCTTCTTTATGGACAATGTGTTCAGATTCGTGCAGGCAGGCTCTGAAGTATCGTCACTCCTCGGCCGCGTGCCATCGGCCGTGGGATACCAGCCGACACTCGCAGAAGAAATGGGAATCCTCCAAGAGCGCATCACTTCGACCACAGAAGGCTCCATCACCTCAGTGCAAGCAATCTATGTGCCAGCCGATGACGCCACCGATCCAGCTCCGGCTACGACATTCGCGCACCTCGACTCCACCATCGTGCTCGACCGTGGTCTTGCAGCGCTCGGCATCTATCCCGCTATCTCACCACTCGATTCAGGCTCGACAGCGCTCACTCCTGAGATTGTCGGAGAGGAACACTACCGTGTCGCCAACGAAACACGCCGCGTCTTGCAGCGCTACAAAGACCTCCAGGACATCATCGCCATTCTCGGTATCGAAGAGCTCTCTGAAGAAGACAAAAAGCTCGTGTATCGCGCACGCAAAATCCAGCGCTTCCTCTCGCAGCCTTTTGCTGTCGCGGAGACATTTACGGGCGCCAAGGGTAAATATGTCTCGCTGGCGGACACGGTACGCAGCTTCGCTGAAATCCTCGACGGTAAACACGACACCAAAAACGAACAAGCGTTTTATATGAAAGGGGGAGTAGACGAAGTCGTATCAGCCTAGGTGACTCATATGGCGGGTCACCCCAACACATTTCATCTCACGATAGCGAGCGTCGGTGAGACGCGATTCGACGGTGCGGCAGTCTCTGCGACGCTTCCGGGCTCAGCAGGTGAATTCACTGTCCTCGCGCATCACCAACCCATCGTAACGACCCTGAAGCCGGGAACGATTACCGTACGGCTCGACGGTGGTGAAGCAAAAACGTTTGAAATTGAGAGTGGAGTACTTGAGTGCTCCGGCAGCCGTGTCGTTGTGCTGCTCTAGCCGGAATGTTTTCAACAGTCGGTAGAAAATAGAATGCCTCGGAAGGTACAATAAGCTTAATGCACATCAGAGCAGTCCTTCTTGTGTTAGTTTTTTTGATATTGCCAATTCCGGCTGCGGCCGATTTTGTTTCGCTAGCTCCGAGTAGTAGTTGTCCCAAGGGATCGGCCGGTGATCCAAGTGGTCCGACAAAATCCTTTTCCGTATCTGATTCTGCGACAGAAGTCAGAACGTATCTCTATAGGCGAGTCGTGTGCCCGAGCGCGTGTTTTGATGAGTTGGTCACGCTGAACATTTCTCCTACCGGTATCAGCGCAAAAGTTTCCGCTAAGAATAAATGCAATGTAACGGCAGAAGACCCCGAAGCGCAGGATGCAAAAAAAGACAATCGAGGTTGTTCCAAAGGGCAGACCCATCCGAGGGTAGCGGTGGAGATTACGGGTCTTGTAGAACGGAAAATCCCGCCCAAGTCCCGTTGCGACACATCGAATCTTACGGGAGTGATTGATTCGCTGGCTCAAAAAGATTTTGCAGATGCTTTTAAGCGTCTCAGTACACTGGAATCGCCGCTCGTGGGCGCGGCCGCTCCTGCACCAATCAATCTCGCGACAACGGAGGGCCGAAAGACGCTTGCAGGGCAACTTGCCACCGCTTTTCGAATTACGCCCGAGGAGGCGCAAACCATCGTAGCGAAGGATCCTGAGGCGGCTCTGCGGGCGATATATGCGGTCGCACACGGGGATACCGAGGCGGTTAAAGCTGAGGCAGAGTCACTCGGGCTCAATCCGAGTCTGACCGATAGGGTCGCTCTCAATGCGAAATTGACACGCGACGGGGGTTTATCCGGGCCGGATGAATGGGACATAGTGGGAGGAGGCGAGAACACCTTTGGAGCTGCGGTACGCGGAGTCGTCGCGGATACGCTCGCGCCGCTCTGTGGGCAGTTGGGTGGATGCAGCGAAACTGCTTGTCAAAACAATCCGGGTTCGCTGACGTGTCGCACCAATAATCCCGGCGCACTCACCTGGGCCCCATGGGAAGCAAAGTACGGCGGACAGCCCTGTGGTGAGAGAAATAACACTGCATGTTTCCCAAGCCTTGAGCATGGTCTCGCAGCTAAGATCGATTTAATAACGGGTTCGAGGTATCTCGGCGGCGAGAACAACACAATTCTCCGGATGTTGTGTAATGGATATGCTCCAAATTCAGACGGTAATAATTGTGCATCGTATGCGACCTTCGTCCAGAATCAGACGGGTATTTCCATGAACCAGACTATCGACCCGAAGAATCCCGAACAGGTAGGCAGGATTGCCATGGCTATGGCGCGAATGGAAAACGGAAGATTTGTCCCGTTTACTCCCCAGCAACTTGAAAACGCTATGGCTATGGTCAATGGGGGGACGGTGCCCGCAGGTACTCCCGGATTCGTCGCGCGAACGCTCAATGGCACAAACGGGGGAACTCAATTTAGCTCTCCTTTTAATTACAATTCTTCCGCTGTCCCGGCCAATATAGGATATGGCAGCGCGTTCGGTGGCGGAGGCGGTTCGCCCGCACCTATGGCGCAGCCCATGTACTCGCAACCCCAGTCGCAACAGGCAGCGACTCCTG
>CAMTYD010000057.1:0-9664 GCA_947085915.1 uncultured Parcubacteria group bacterium | reverse complement strand
GACAATGTGACGAAGTGTGAACAAGAGCCACGCGCCCACCAAAATGACAACTATCTTGAAAACTGTCCCGGCGGTTATGGAAATGTTGATAGAGCGATCCTCCATACCGCGAATCGTAGCATAGCAGCCTCTAAAAAGAAGCTTGCGGGGCCATAGCGGCTACACTATCCGAGACAACAGATTATGAATTGATTCGCGCTCTTGCTGCCCTGTATCTCGATTGCGGATGGTCACGGTGTCCTTCAATTCCGGCTTTTCGCCGAGGGTATCGAAATCGATGGTGATGCAATACGGTGTGCCTATTTCGTCTTGTCTGCGGTACCGCTTGCCGATGTTGCCGTTGTCGTCCCACATCACCTGCGGGACGAATTTCTTGAGCATCGTGTAAACCTCTCGAGCTTTCGCCACAAGCTCCGGCTTGTTTTTCAAAAGCGGAAAGACAGCCGCCTTGATGGGCGCGACCGCTGAATTGAATTTGAGATACGTGCGGGCTTCTCCGCCAAGCTCGTCCTCTGTGTACGCGGAGGCAAGCACCGCAAGAATGGTGCGGTCTATACCAAATGACGGCTCGACGACATGCGGTGTAATCGGCTCCTCTCCCTCTGCATCAACCATCTTTAGAGGTACTCCTGAAGCTCTCGAGTGCGCCTGGAGGTCAAAATCTGTACGGTATGCGAGGCCATACAATTCTTTGCGGCCGAATGGGAAATCAAATTCAAAATCTATCGTGCGCTTAGAATAGTGCGCCCGGTCGCCGTCGCCCACTTCCAGCTCGTGAACTGCCGAAGCGGGTATACCGACCGCTTCGTTGAATGCGTGCACATTCTGCCGCCACATCTCAAACGCAGCCTCCCATTCAGAAGCGCGAACAAAATACTCAATCTCCATCTGCTCGAATTCACGGGAACGGAAGATGAAATCACGCGGCGCAATCTCGTTGCGAAAGGCCTTCCCTATCTGTGCGATACCAAAAGGCAGCTTGGGGTGGAAGGAATCGACAACATTCTTGAAGTTTACAAAAATACCGCCCGCAGTCTCAGGACGGAAGTACGTCGTAGAAGATTCGTCTTCCGCCGCACCCACCTGCGTCTTAAACATCATATTGAACTGCCGCGCAGTACCGAGCGTCCCCTTCTTGCCACACGACGGACAGATATTTTGGTCTTCAAGGTGGTCGGCACGAAATCGATTTTTGCAGTTCGAGCATTCCACCATCGGATCGTTAAATCCTTGGACGTGCCCGCTCGCTTCCCACGCTCTGGGATTCATGAGTATCGCCGCATCGAGGCCGCACATATCATCACGGTCTTGGACAAACATCCTCCACCACAAATTCTTTATATTATTCTTCAGCTCTACGCCGAGCGGACCGTAATCCCATGTTCCCGAGAGGCCTCCGTAAATCTCAGAACCGGGATAAATAAAGCCGCGGCGCTTCGCGAGCGAGACGAGTTTATCCATTCCGACATCGGCCATACGGAGGTTACTTTATCACAGTCGAGTTGGCGGAAGAAAAGCCGGGGTCACCCTGAATATTTGTCGTGACATCCTTCACGGTCTTCAGCTCCACAGGCACGATAACCGCCCCCGGATTCACATTCCTTTGCGCTTCCGCTTTCGAGGCATCGATACCGATGAGTTTGATGTTTTGCAAAAGTGGAGGTTCTTGGCCAATCTGCGAAGTGGACGGTGTGAAGCCGATGGCTATCGCCGTCTGCCGGGGAGCCGTACCGTTGAGCCCCACGCCCGGCTCGATATCTCCCATATTCCACGTGAGGGTACCGTCTTCTTGATTAAACGTGAGTTTCTGAGTATCGGGGTCGCACTCGGCACGAGGGCTGCAGATGCCTACGTAGCGTACGTATGGGGGGAGATGAGCGGTGACCTTGGCGTCCGTAATCTTGTTGGTCGTATTGGCGACAGTGAACACGATTGCGTAGGTGGTCTCTGTCCCCGCTTTCGGCGGCATCGGTCCGACGCTTCCGAACGGATTCGCGTAGTAGAGACCTTGCGCAGAGAAAGTAATATCGCTCGCGAGTGAAATCTTTTGCTTGGCGGTAGCTTGTAAATTCTGAGGCACACCGGTCTCAGAGGTGCGTTTGCCGGCGGCATTGACGGAGATATCCAACCGGGGATTGATAATATTTTTAAGCGCTTCGCTTTTCGGCATCTGGAATGAGAACGCGACTTTGCCTCGTGCTCCCGGCAACAAACTCTTGAGCGCTCCGCCGCTTGTCGTCTTGTCCCAGATGACCACGTCGTCGTTTGAACGATAAAAACCGTCCACGCTGTGCACGGTTGCGCCATCAATGAGAATCCCCGAGAGCTTGGCCACGATGACGGCATCGGTGATTGCGGTCGGCAGATTGTTTTGCCAATTAATAGCCACCGAGACGATATCCCCGGGTGAGACGATGATTTCCGGAGCGGTCGCACCGCCGACCGCAATGGAGAGACCCAAAAACGGTTTTGATATTGATACCGTAAATACATTGTTGGCGAGAGTCGTCTCGATGGCGCTTGAAGTGGCCGTCGCGTCTTTGCGCGTGCCTGCGGCGAAATTGAATACACGGTCATCCCCTTGCTCTCCGGTCAATACTCCCCGCACCGTTACGGTGCGCTTTTGGCCAGGAGAAATGTCGCCAATTTTCCATGTGCCAGACTGCGAACCTGTTGTGGACGGCTCCGGAGAAGCCGAAGAAAATTTAAATCCAAAAGGATACCGCGCATTCAAGAGCACGTCTCTAACCGGCGCATTCGCGTTAGACGCGATATCGACGGTGAGCTCTACGGGCTGCCCTGAGATAGTCTCGTCATTACCGGACACAACGACCGAAAGCGGTGAAGAGCTGAAGATAATGCTGTAATTCGCAGAAGCTGCAAAAATGGCACTTGAGCCGCTTATTCTGTATTCGAGCTCAACCTTCACATCGGCTTGGTCCCCTTCATTCCCTGCAAAGACCGCAGACACGGTCCCCTGGCGCGTCCCCCCTGCCTCGATAGTCCCGAGTGGGATACGCTGGTTCTGCAAGTCTGTGGCAAAGTCGGTCGGTGAACGCGTGCCCTTTGGGTACGTCACCACGAGGTCGGCGAGCTCTAGGGGTACTTTGTTTCTATTGGCGACCACCAATTGCAACTCGGTCGGTGCCCCGCCCTCAATCTGAGGCGGTCCTGATATCGAAATCGCAATATTGCTGGGAGATGCCGCAGAGCTTCCGCCGCCCAAAAGAAAGAAATAGCTGAAAAAACCGATAGCGCCTATAAAGAAAATGATTGCCACACCCAGAAGCCACCACAGCGCCTTGCGGGCAACTCCTATCGTCCGGGGAGCTATCACGAGTCCTGAAGTATTTTCCTGCGATGAAACAAAGTCTTCGCCGACTTCGGACTGCTCTTGCCCTAAAGTGCGACGCTCCCGGTCGTGTATCTTCGGCGAAAGCGAGCGACTGTACATCGCTCTGCGAAGCCGTTCTATTTTCTCCTTTTCATGTTCGGAGAGGTCCATCGCAGAATTATATCATCCTGGGGTGCTGGAATTCGTCAGAGCTTGAGACGATAGGGGTTCGTCTGCTTTAGTTCGAAGCCGAGTTTTTGGTACAAAGCATTGCCCGCCGTACGCTCCGGACGACTTGTTAGATGCAATGTTTTTACTTTTTCTGTTCGCGCAATATCGATGACCGCTCGCATAAGCTTTTCTCCGAGGCCCTGACCTCTGTACCCGCTGTCTACGACCACATCTTCTATTTGAGCAGTTCGTTTGCTGAGCTTTGTGAGTATGTAAAGCGTCGCCATCCCCACGATGCGCTCTCCATCTTTGGCGACGATTAAGGCGACGTTTTTGTCGTCAGTAATTGTCTTCAGCTCTTCTGCGGAGACTTTGTGCTCGTTTGGATCCTCTCGCAATTGCCTCAAAAGATTACCGATATCTGCAGCCGCCTGCTCGCTCGATTGTTTCAATTGCACGATTTCAACCATACGAGCAGCGTACCGTTACAAATGAGTTTCCGCAATTGCTTTATTTATTGAGGAAAGAATCCGGTCGCGTTTTGCTTCCGCTTCGAGTACATGCTCGTGTTCGTACGCGGTGTGAGTGAAAAGGGCGGTCTCAAGTGCTTCGGTGGAGAGATAGCCGAGCGCATAGAGAACACGGGCAACACACACGATTTCAATAGTCGCGCTTGCCTGTACATCTTCACGCATGAGCGCGTCATGCGCTTCTGACAAAACAGCGAACAAGTAATCATTCCTCTCTTCGCCGTGCACGAGTCGAGTGGTGAGTTCGGCAATGCGCGCGAAGGTAGAAATGCATACCCGACTTCCTGTGGCTGATTTGAGTGCGGTCGCACCCGCGAGACGCCATCCACGCTTCCCCTTCACGAGCGACACCTCAGCGCGTGCGTAATCTTGTACCGCGTAGCGCATCTTTGAATGCTCCGCGCGGATAGAAGTAGCACGTGCACGTACGAGCCCGAAATCGCGTGTAAAAAGTATTACGATCCTGTCCGCCTCGCCCATCTCGCGATTCCCCAATACGAGCGCTTCGGTCTGATATTTCTCGTACATGTCTTATGTGAATTCGACGACGGTACTGGTCGCCCTTTGTATCTCCGTAAGATTCTTTTCGAGCACGGCTTTGGCCTCCGGCGATACAGTGAGTTTGTAAGCGGTAGATTCTCCCGGCTTTAAATTCTGCGCCTTTCTGTATGCCTGAATTTCGCGAATGGTGTCCCGCACCAAACCTTCCTCTTGTAATTCCTTTGTGATGTTCGTATCGAGCGTGACTTCGTCACCACCGAGCTCCACCTTCTTCACATTGACCTCGTCGGCCACGATAGAAAGATACTCGTCTGCGAGTTTGGTACTACGTGGAATCGAAAGAGAAGAAAGGGGCTGACGCACCTTTATCTTCGCCGCATCACGCGCTTCAAGCGCTTTCGTCACAATCGCACGAGCCGTCTGCATCGCCTCAAGGAGCTGCTTCTCTTTATTTACTCCCCCAAAAAGCCGGGCGATAAATCCTGTCCGCACAGAAACCTCAGGCCACATTGCGAGATGTACGCTCTCCTCGTCTTCACCTTCGCGTACCGCCTGGAAAAGGTGCTCTGCAAAGAATGGCATCGCGGGCGCCATTACAAGCGCGAGGCGATGGAGTACATAGCGCATTGTGGCAAGTGCGTCATTCTTGTCTTTCCCCTCCTCTTTGAACCTGTCGCGGCTTCTGCGGAGATACCACACAGATAAATCGTCGATGAATTTAGCGAGCGGACGCGTTGCAGAATCCAGCTGATACTTTTCGTATCCGGCCGTCGTTTCAAGGACAAATTCATCTAACCGCGCAATTATCCAGCGGTCTAGAATATTCTCGCTTTTCCAATCACGCTCCGTCTCATTTTCATACAGCTTGTAGAAAGCCAATACATTACTAAGACGGCCGATATTTTTCTTCACAATTTCGTCAACACCGCTCTCAGAGAAGCTGAGATTCTCCGCCTGCATGACCGGAGATGAAAGAAGGTACAGACGCAAAGCGTCGGCACCGTATTTCTCGACAACTTCCATCGGATCAGGATAATTTTTGAGTTTCTTCGACATCTTCTTGCCGTCTTCTGCCAAGACAATGCCGTTGACTACCACATTCTGAAAAGCGTTCTTTTGGAAAAGTGCTCCGCCGAGCACGTGAAGGTAGTAGAACCACGCACGCGTCTGGTCGAGACCTTCTGCGATGAACTGTGCGGGAAATGTGGCATCAAATCGCTCCTTATTTGCAAACGGGTAGTGCTTTTCTCCATACGGCATCGAGCCCGAATCAAACCAGGTGTCCAAGACGTCCGGAATACGGCTCATCAGAGCCCCACATTCGCACGGTACGGTGACTCCATCGACAATATGCTTGTGGAGGTCATTTATCTTTTTGCCACTCGCTTCTTCGAGCTCCGATGCACTGCCAAACACCCGGCGCTTCTTACATTTTTCGCAGACCCATATCGGGATGACGCTCGCCCAGAATCGCTGACGTGAGATAGACCAGTCGCGGGCACCCTCAAGCCATTTGCCAAATCTCCCCCCTTTGATGTGTTCCGGTGACCAATTGACGGATTCCGCATTTTTGAGCAAATTTTCTTTTATCTTCGTGACAGATACAAACCACGATGATGTCGCGTAATTGAGAAGAGGTGTGTCGCAGCGCCAACAATGCGGATAGGAGTGGGTAATATTTAGCTTATCAAAAAGTTTTCCTTCTTTTTTCAAATGCTCCATCACCGTAATATCCGTATTAAGACGCACTCTGTCTTCATCTGCTTTCGGTTTTACCTCCATCCCCGCAAAATCCTTTACCTCGGATTTCATCGTTCCGTCCATGTTCACGTGCTGCACGAACGGCAGATTCACCTTCTTCAGAAGCTCCCAGTCATCGGCACCGAATGCAGGTGCCTCGTGCGCGATACCCGTTCCGCTTTCTGCTGTCACGAAATCTGCCGCATACACTTTCCAACCGTTCTCATTATTCTTGAGCGTCTTGTCGTTGATGTAGTAATCGAAGGGCGGTTCATATTCAAGTCCAGTCAAAATATGTCCAGGAAACGCGTTTCCAACTCTTTTATAATCTTGAAATAGCCCGGCTTTGTAATGAGGAGATACTTCACCCGAAGCATCACGCTTCGGTGGAAAAGTCTCTCGGTCGTAGACTGCCTCCGCAACTATTATTTCGTGACTGCCATCGGTATGTATCGCACGGACATATTCAATATTCCCGCCAACAGCAAGTGCGACGTTCCCTGGTAAAGTCCACGGAGTGGTTGTCCAAGCAAGAATATAAACATCCACGTCTGATCTGACACTTTCATTTTTCTTCAACTTAAATTTTACGTAGACTGAAATATCTTTTACGTCCTTATACCCTTCCGACACTTCTTGCTGAGAGAGCGTCGTCTCGCAGCGCGGGCAGATGTGCATTGAGCGGTAATCCTCGTACACTAGCCCCTTGTCGTAAATTTGTTTGAATACCCACCAGACGGACTCCATGAACGGCTTGTCCATCGTGCGGTATGAATTTTTCATATCAGCCCAGCGGCCGATGCGCGGAATTATCTTTTCCCACTCGTGTGCGTATGTAAGTACACGTGCGCGGCAGGTCTCGTTGAATTTATCTATGCCGTACTGAATGATGTCTTTTTTGTGCTTGAAGCCGAGCTCTTTCTCCACGATATTTTCTATCGGCAATCCATGACAATCCCAACCCCATACACGTGGCACAGAATAGCCGCGCATCGTCCAAAATCGCGGCACCGCATCTTTGATGACGCTGGCGACAATATGTCCGTAGTGCGGTAGACCTGTGGCAAAGGGTGGCCCATCGTAGAAGACGTATTCGCCCTTGGGCGCATCCTTCTCTACCGATTTCTTGAAAATATCGCGGTCGTTCCAGAATGCAAGGGTGGCCTCCTCCCGCTGTGCGATTTCAGTTTTTTGCGGATTTTCAGCCATATTTCAGTCTATGGTAGCAAACGAAAAGGCCGGCAGCGAGGCCGGCCTTTCGGGAAAGACGCCCAAGACGTCAGCCCCAGATAGTTGGCTCAGGATTCGAGACATTCATCATCGCCTGTAGCTCGGCACCTGAAGCCATGGGAAGCCAGATGAAGATTACATCGAGAGGATGCGTTCCCACCTGCGCGTTCTCCATCGCCGCCGCTAATTCGCCCTTGCTGTGGGCATATTGTGATGACCTTCGACAGTCACCGCGCAATGCGATGAGATAGTCGATTGGGTAATTCCCCTCAGCGGCTGCCAGCGCCGCATCAGAGCTTTCGCAGCGGCGTGATTGCCGCTCGATTCGGTCTGTCATGGTGCGTTACTCCTGCTGCCCCGTTTCACTCTACGCCTGAAGAGTCTGTCCTGCAATTCACATTCTTTCAGGCGCCGGAATACCAAGTATCCAAAGACCGTTTTTGAGCGTACGGCGTACGGCATCAACGAGTGCGACTTTGTGGGAAGCCTCTGGCGTCCCATCGAGCACCTGCACTTGCGCATACCAGCTATTGAATGCGGCCCCAAACTCAATCAGGTAATTAGTGAGCAGGTGCGGCTCGGTGTGCGCCGCTGCGTATTCCACAGCCTCAGGGAAACGGTGGAGAAGACGCGTGAGATTGGTAGGTTCGGTATTCGCATCTACCGCGGGGGCTACACCCTGCGCCTTTGCTTTTTCTAGAAGCTGATGTGCGCGGGCATGCGCGTATTGTAGATATGGTCCTGAATCCCCTTCGAGTGACAGAGCGCGCTCGCGGTCAAAAATAATATCTTTACTGAAAGCTTGTTTTAGAATTTGATATTTGATGGCAGCAACGGCGATTTCTTGCGAAAGTTTCTCCGCATCATCGGCGCGACTCTCAGAAGCACGCGCTTTCGCGGCGGCGGCAAGGTCATTGAGCAGGTCTTCACCGCGAATGATGTTGCCCGTACGCGAAGACATCTTCCCTTCGGCAAAGCGCAGCATGCCATTGGTCTTGTACGCGAGTTTGCCCCGCAGTTCAGGCAGAGCTAATTCCATAGCTTTCATAACCACCTTGAAATACCCGCCCTGCTCATTTCCCGTAATCGTAATGGTGAGGTCGAAATCGCACGCATCCTCCTTCATTCGGGCGAGACCAAGCTCCTTTGCCTCGTAGGTGGGAAGACCTTGTTTATTCAAGAATACGCGCGTATGAAGTCCGTGCTCTTCACCACGGAAGATAGTCGCCCCTTCGCTCTCGGGAAATATCTCCGGATGTTCTCGGACGATTTTTGTACCGATAGGACCTGCTTCGCTCTCGAAAAAATAGTAATCAAATTTTGTACCAAGCACCTTGTATATCTCTTCGAAATGTTCGAGCGAGAGCTTCCTCCCCTTCGCATAGAGCTGGTTAATGCTTTCATCGCTCTTGTCGTATATCTTTTTGTTTAGAGCATCGATTGCCGCTTTTGCCTCAGCATCTTCTTCGTATCTACTCGAACCCTCGGGATACGCCGCGCTCAAATCCGCAATCGTCGGCTCGGTAATACCTTTCTCAAGCAAAATAAATATCGATTTGGCGACGTGGATACCCACATCTCCTTGGTAGTTGGCGCGCTTTACAGTGGCACCCGAAAATTGAAACAGACGAGAGACGGATTCGCCGAGTGCGTTGGGCACCAGATGCCCGATGTGAAATTCCTTGAAAGGATTCGGATCGGTGTACTCCATCATGATGGTCTTGCCCGTCTGCGTTGCATTCGAGCCCCACATGTCTTCCCTGCGAGCCATTTCAACTGCCTCAGCGAGCGCGGCGGGGGTGAGATAAAAGTTGATGAACCCCGCTCCAGCAATCTCGATTTTTGCGATACCTTCGACCGTACCTACGGAGGCGACTATTTTCTCTGCAAGTGCGCGAGGTGCGCTACCGGCTTGCTTAGCATATTGCAAAGCGACACCCGAAGAATAATCACCATTCTTGAGGTCTGCGGGATGTTCGAGAGGAACCTTATCCGCTTCAACAACAATACCGAGCCCGTTCAGCGAGCGTGCAATTGATGCCTTGGGACTCTTCCGGATGTCCATGTCCACCATTATGCCTGATGTGCGGAACCCAGACTATCCCACTGTCCCTGCCAGATAATCTTCAAGGTACGCGCAAGACCCGGGTCTTCGATG
>CAMTYD010000056.1:0-3495 GCA_947085915.1 uncultured Parcubacteria group bacterium | reverse complement strand
TTTGGAGTATATAGAAATCGAGAAAGGCCGCAGTGTGAAGACGGTGGAAAATTACGACCGCTACCTGCGGCGTTTCCTGGATTATGCCAAGGTAAAGTCTCCCTCCCAGATTACCGAGCAAATGGTGCGCGAATTCCGCATCAATTTAAACCGCTCCGCTGGTGTTGCGAGTACGATGAAGAAAAATACGCAGAATTATCACCTCATTGCGCTGCGGGCATTCCTCAAATTTCTCCGCAAGCGTGATATCGAATCGCTCAATCCCGAGCGCATTGAGCTCGCTAAGACCTCGGGTCGCGACCTAGATCTTATTACGGCAGATGAGTTGAATCGCATCATGCGTGCGCCGCAGGGCGATGAACTCGCGGCGCTCCGGGACCGGGCGATACTAGAGCTTCTCTTCTCTACCGGATTACGCGTCTCAGAATTAACAGGGCTGAATCAAGATTTAGATCTCACACGTGATGAGTTCTCTGTCCGAGGGAAGGGCGAGAAAGTGCGTGTGGTATTTCTTTCAGAATCCGCAAAGAAAGCAGTTGCGGCGTATATCAAAAAGCGCGGCGATATGTCTGAAGCGCTTTTTGTGAGCTATGGAAAAGGAGGAAGCAGTAAGGGCAAAGATCTCCCCCGAATCACCCCCCGCTCTATCGAGAGGATGGTAAAGCAGTATGCAATCAAAGCCGGCATCACGCGCAAAGTTACACCGCACGTCATCCGACACAGCTTTGCCACTGATCTTCTTGAGAATGGTGCTGACTTACGTAGCGTACAAGCACTACTCGGACACGCGAATATAGCGACGACACAGGTATACACGCACGTGACCGATAAACACCTGCGCGAGGTGCATCAGGCGTTTCACGGGAAGCGAAGAAAATAGCTTTGCCTAGCGGGCGAATCTTGGTGTGATGTGGCGGGGGTAGCGGTTGATGTGGAGGATGTTGGTGTATCGAGGAGTTTCGTGTTTGCGGGGCGTGAGTACGCGGAACATCCCAACCTTGTCGTGCTTCACAACGTTGAATGTGCTCCACCCACGATGACCTTCCTCGCGCGGAGTCGAGAAGAGAGGCATTTGGTTTTCTGATGCTGCGTTTTTCATGGGTTTATTTTTTCTAGTGCGACGGGAAGTTATTCCCTGCGCTTATTAATTAAGACGGTCTACTTCCTTTCGCTCTTACAGTATCTACTAACCATGATGATGGTGGCATGAAACGTTTTAGGGCTTGTGATATCGTGCACACATGAAACTCATCTCGTGGAATGTAAACGGCATCCGAAGTGTCCATCGCAAGAATGCGCTCGCTCCTTTTCTGGATGAGGTGAAACCAGATATCTTGTGCCTGCAAGAGACTAAGGCAGAGGAGCATCAGTCGGAGGTGGACTTGCCGGAATACGAGGAATATTGGAATTCTTCAAAGGCGCGCAAGGGTTACGCCGGCACTGCCATCTTCTCAAAAACCAAGCCTTTGAGCCTTATTTTCGGATTTCCCGAGGAGATTCTGAAGAAATATAAGCTCAAAGATGAATACGGAGACCCCAATCAGGAGGGGCGTGTCGTTACCGCTGAATACCCGGGTTTTTACGTGGTCAATGTCTACACGCCGAATTCAAAGCCCGATTTGAGCCGCCTTCCGCTGCGCCACAAGAACTGGGATCCTGCTTTTCTCGCTTTCTGCAAACAGCTTGAGAAAAAAAAGCCGGTCATATTTTGCGGTGACCTCAATGTGGCTCATACGGAAGACGATTTGGCGAATCCCAAGGCAAATGAGGGTGAGCATGGTTTCACACAAGAGGAGCGTGAGGGAATAGATGCCATTATCGAAGCCGGATTTGTAGACACGTTCCGGATTTTCACAAAAGGAAATGGACATTACAGCTGGTGGACGCATTTTGCCAATGCCCGGGCTCGAAATGTGGGATGGAGGATAGACTATTTCTTTGTGAGCAAATCGCTGGCATCTAAAGTCAAATCCGCCAAGATACACGCCGAGACACTGGGTTCAGACCACTGCCCCGTCTCATTAGAGCTTGATTTATAAAGCCAATATCGAGGGGAACCCTCGATATTGTTAAAGGACAGGGGTGCTCTCGTAGTTATACACAGTCTGTCCTTTACAGTGTCCTATAGGACGATAGTATGCAGCTTGGGAGTTCTTTCTGTCTCTCGTGACTCTAATCAGTTATCGAGTACATAGTCATTACAAATACTCTCGCACTAAAATATTACGGCTGCCTCTGTGGCCGATTGGATGCAAATGTATTTGTCGACATTGCTCAAGTTCTTTTGGAGGAACAGTGAGACAACGTATTAGGCCGCTTCACGGCGGCGATTGAAAGAATTCAGTCGCCTGGTGAGGCGGCCTATATCTTTTTTATACTAGACCCTAATTCACATGATGCTTTTCGCGTAATTTTTTTATGGCTGCCTCGTCTTCCTCTTCGCGGCGGTCTTTGCCCGCTTCCCCAAGCGTTTGGAGTGCTTTATTGTCCAGCCCCATAAGCTCAGATGTTTTCTTTTCGAGGTATGCTTCAGCGTTTCTCTCCGGTTCATCGAGTACTTCTTCGAGAAGTGCGTGCAATATCCAGCCGATACGAGGACCGGGTTTTTCGCCTAGTGCAATCAGTTTTGTACCATCAATCTTCAACATGCCCACCGATACGGCATCCCGCATGGCCTCGTCCACCATCGACATATATTTGCGCAGACGGAACGGATGCGCTTTTGGCCGCCCGGTACCGATGCGGTCGCAGACGCGCAAATTCAGAAGGTCGTTTATGTTTTCTTTGCCTACACGCGCTATCACTCTGCGCACGGCTGAGAGTGTCACCACCTCCGGGTCTGAGAAGAACATATGTGTGCGGACGAGGGTCGCAACTTTCGTAACCGTTTCCTTCGGGAACTTTAAATCATTGAGAATCTTTTTTGCCATGCGTGCGGAAACCACATCGTGACCGTGGAATGTCCAATCTTTCTTCTCGGCTGACCATACGCGCGTCGCCGGCTTTCCCACATCATGCAAGAGTGCGGCAAGGCGCACATCGAGCGGCCACTCTTTGTCGGCTGCATGTTGCAGGCTTCGCATCAGGTGCTCGAACACGTCAAATGAGTGCGCCTGATTTTGTGCGCAGCCGATTCCCTCCTCCAGTTCCGGGATGACGTATTTCAAAAGACCCAGCTTTTGGGCGACATACAAAGCTTGCATCGGGCGGGGGCTTTGCACGATGCGGATGAGCTCATCCCGTACGCGCTCGCGCGAGATTTTCGCGAGCTGTGGGGCTTGACCAGCAATACCTTCGGCCGTCTGCGTATCAATAACAAAATCAAGCTCAGCCGCGATACGCACTGCACGCAACATGCGGAGCGCGTCTTCTTCGAATCGTTCGTGCGGATTGCCCACCGTCTTCACACGCTTTGCTTCGAGGTCTTCACGACCACCGTGCTCATCGACGAGGACGGAACGCGCGGCATCGTATGCAATTGCGTTCACCGTGAGG
>CAMTYD010000055.1:0-6284 GCA_947085915.1 uncultured Parcubacteria group bacterium | reverse complement strand
CACTCTTTCCCTACACGACGCTCTTCCGATCTGCCCAGCGACGAACCCATATCTCGTTGCGCGACGGATCGGCTGCGATGCTACGGCGTATGAGGCGCATGAGGATGAGGAAGACAGGCGTCAGCACAATGAGTGAAGCTGTCTCGTAGCTGATGCTGTTGGAATATGCGTCGTAATAGTACGAATTCGTAACGGGATTGGGAAAGGCGTGATTAATGTATTCAAACACGAGCGTAATAAAAGCCACGACGCCCGCATAGAGCGAGGCCATAGCACCTACCCAGAGGACAAAGTCCTTTGGCGTTACTTTTGGTTTATCCATATGGCGGAAGTATGACACAGGTGCGCCCCGGAGGGCAAGCAAACGTCAGAGGGCGCTATACAAGTGTACGGGCCGCATCGTCTCTCCCCCGTATGAGGCGGGAGATGACAAGCCCAAATAAAGGTAATTTTCGCAACACGTCCCGCCAGTGTGATTTCACCGGGGCAAATGGCGAACCGATGAAAAATAGTGCCGCGAAGAAAGGAAAATGATAGAACACAATATTTATCGCCAACAGCGTAGAGACGTGGAACAAAACAAGCCCAAAACCCCAGAGCCGGTGCAATTCCGGCACAAACAATGCCCACAAAGAGCCCAGAAGCACGTATAACATGAGCATCAGACCGCACCACCCCAAGAGCGGATGGTCGACAATAAAGGGTCCGAGAATGCTCGTTCGGTCAAACAAATTGAGGATTGACGCGACATACAAGGCGGCAGCGTCAAACGAAAAATAACTCACCATACCGTGTGAAATTTGATTCACTGCCCCGATGACTTTAGTTGCCCCGGACATAAAGTAGACGCTCGCGACGTACCCCATGGCACCCCAATAGAGGACGAGAAATTTTTTCCTCGTACTCAAAGAAGGCGCCGCCCTCCACACGTCCGGGAGAAAAATATATAAAAACGATACATACAGCGGAATGTAGAACTCATGTTCAGAACCGGTAAGCGCAATACGAAATGATTGAAATTGAAGAATGACCAAAAAAACAATGATGCGGGAAATTCTACGCTGATAGGAAATCGCGCCTAGCGTGAGACCCGCAAAGAGCATCAAGAGGAAAATTGTAGACGCGTTTTCCGGCCCTTGCGGTATGAGCCACAGCCAGCCGATGACCCACGACCATGTTAATTGCACAGATTCTGCGGCTTCTATGGCGGCCAATTGATTCACCGCCATGAATTCCATGAAGAAATAGAATACGGGCACGTACCAGAGCGCGCGTACAAATACCGTCTCTGATTCAAGAAGTGTCTCCAGCCGTGTCCATGCATTTCTCATATATGTATCAATGCTTCCCATCACCCGATGTATACGACTGAATAACCTCTGCACTCAGGATTGCCCCGGTACGCCACCTTTCTATCGTGTCATATTCAATGGTCACGAGCTGGTACGAAATCGGACGGTTGATGATCTTTTCGAAATCCAGCCTGTGACGCCGGATTGCCTCAGCATCCTTGTGCGTTATTGCCGCAACCAAATACTGTTCCCACACAATAAATTGATTCCTGCCTACTATACCGAGGACCTCGGCTGCGTCGTACGTATACACGGGTTCGTCGAGTTTTCTTCCATCTATATGAGTGAATCGAATGACATCCTCATGCCCTACCGGCTGTGGTGCATTCTGAAATAATGCCCATGAAAAGAATGGGTATTCTTCATGTGCAGCACTCGAAAAAAAGACGATGAATGAGGAGGAGACGATGAAAACCAGAAATATCCATACAGCATTCCGCACAATGCTATAGGGCAACTCCATATATCAGCTATGCAGAAACTCCATTACATCGCCGTCTTGCACGATATATTCCTTACCTTCGGTGCGGAGCACTCCCTTTTCCCGCGCCTTTGACCACGAAGTGGCCTCTAGCAAAACATCCCACCGGACGACTTCTGCGCGTATGAATTTATTCAGGAAATCCGTATGGATAGCGGCACCCGCCTCAGGCGCGCTCGAGCCCCTTTTTATTGTCCATGCACGTGTTTCTTTCTCGCCTGTCGTGAAGAAGGATATGAGGTCGAGAAGCTGATAGCCGCTTTTTATGAGGTCATCGAGTCCGTCATTCGCCACCCCGAGCTCGCGACGGAAATCCGCCCGCTCATCATCGTGCACATCAGAGAGGTCGTTTTCGACGCCCGCATCCACAATCACGTACTGCGCATTCTCACGCTCAAGAAATTCCTTCAAAACCCTCCAGCGTTCCCCATTTTCCGCATCCACGTTGACGGTTCCGCTCTTTCTATTGAGCACATACAAAATGGGCTTGGTGGTAAGAAGCTGCAGACCTTTTGCTACCGGCTTCTCTTTTTCATCAAACTCAATTGTCCGCGCAGCTTTCCCCATCTTTAAGACAGGAAGTATTTTGCGCAGCACGTCACGCTCGGCGATGACTTCCTTGTCTCCCCCTTTTGCATCACGTTCGACACGCTCAAGGCGCTTCTCGACACTCTGCATATCAGCGAGGACAAGCTCCAAATCAATCGTTTCGATATCCCGCAATGGGTCTGTCTCGCCCTGCACATGGTGGACGTCTTCGTCATCAAACATACGCACCACCTCAGCTATCGCGTCTACCTCGCGGATGTGTGTGAGAAATTGATTGCCCAACCCCTCCCCTTGCGATGCGCCCTTCACCAAGCCTGCGATGTCTACGAATTCAACTATCGCGGGTACGACTTTCTGCGTATTCGACATGACTGCAAGTTTGTCGAGACGGAAATCAGGTACGGCAACAACCCCTACTGAT
Source organism: uncultured Parcubacteria group bacterium (assembly GCA_947085915.1). Classification (GTDB taxonomy): domain Bacteria; phylum Patescibacteriota; class Minisyncoccia; order Phycocordibacterales; family UBA2100; genus UBA10103. The sequence continues at coordinate 3,481 of CAMTYD010000055.1, read as the reverse complement.
GGGTCAATCGTGCAGAAGGGATAATTCTCGGCAGGCACGCCTTTCTTGGTGAGTGCATTAAATAGCGTCGATTTACCGACGTTGGGCAAGCCCACGATACCTATCGAAAGCGACATAGAGGAGGAGTATACCCCATGAGATAATGGACTCCAATGTTCTACGTATACGTTTTACGGAACCCCAAGCAGCTTTATATCGGTTCAACAAACAATTTGAAGCGACGTATTGAAGAACATCAAAACAACAAGGTTTTCTCAACAAAAAATAGAGGTCCGTGGCGACTCGTCTATTACGAGGCCTGCGAAGGAGAGAAAGACGCTCGCACCCGTGAAATATATCTTAAAACTGCTTGGGGTAAGCGGTATCTTAAACTTCGCATCAAAAACAGTATTTGATATCTCACGGGGTATACCCGCTTGAGGGGCTATAACGCTAGAGAAACGGCTGCTTTCGAGCTCTCCTCTGCTGCGAGTACGGGCTGCGCGAAGAAAAGAGAATCAGCCGCGACGAACAAGAGACACATCGTCGCCAAGAGAGCGCCCGCTCGTATTGCCTTCGTGCGATGATGCCACCGTATTTCAAGCCCCGTTTCAATCATGAGTGCCAAGAGGACGAAGAGGCCGATGGCGTAGTAGAGGTACCGAAGGGTGTCGCGTGGGAAACTAATAGCGTACGCCCAGAACGGCCTGTTCTCAGAAACTTCTTGCGCAAGAACCGCAGCGACTACAGGACTAGTCGTTGCAACGGCAATCGGGGCACTTACCTTATGCTCAACTTTTACAACGGCTACTTTCTTCGGTTCTTTAGCCGCCGTACCCAATACCTGCGTCACTGGCTGCGGTGGTACGGGAGGCTGTGTCGTAGCAATTGCCAGCTGTGTCGGATTGGAAGGAATGGTCGCGGCCTGTACCACCTCCTGCTTCGCGCTCGCACTTGTGGGAGTACCGAATTCTTGCACGACGAATGTCGTGAGTCTCCCTTGGTACATCCCCTGCGCGGTCGCGATACCTATCTCAGTGAACCGCGGATCCAAAATATTTTCACGATGCTTCGGCGAATTCATCCAGGCGCGCTCCACATCTCCTGAATCGGAGAAATCGATAGCGAGATTTTCACCCGCATATCGGAATGTGTAGCCTGCTTCCTTGAACCAGTGCCAAGGCTCAAGCCCCTGTGGAGAAACGTGTGCAAAATATCCCAGGCTGGCCATATCATTGGCCTTTGCTTGCGCTGCAGCTGTGAGGACCGGATTGAGCTTAAGTGACTGAAGGCTGTTGGCCGCTCTATCGCCATTGGCAAGGTCTATCAGGACAGAAGAGACAACCGCAGCGACCTGCGGCGAGCCGAGTAAACGGGTCTGTGAACTTGAAAGCAAAAAGACGGAGGCGATAAGGAGTGCGAACACGCCGACAGCAGCGCCGCCGAGTAGTTCGACGCGACGGCGTTCGCGTCTGCCACGCGGCAATAGCGGCGCAAGTAATGACCGTTTGGTGGACTTCTTTCTCACTACTCCATTTTCGCATGCGTGTGGCAAAAACAAAACCCGCTTTTCAGCGGGTTTTGTTGCTTCAGGACTTAAAGCTTAGAGAACAGCCTCAGGCTTTGGTGCATTCAGCGATGCACAGATGAGCGAATTAATCTTCCACTTGGTGAGCTTGAATACATAGCCCGTTGGCTTTGTGATTCCCCACGGAGCGAGAATGTCTGTAGCGTACTTGGTCTGGAATGCTTTAACCGCGTTTTCCGTAGCGAGACCGAAGATGCCACTCACAGGCAAGCCGGAGCCCATCTCACCGTTCAAGAAATTCTGGAGTCTCTTCACATCCTCAGAATCATTCGGCTTGTTACGGCGCATGTAGGTCGTGATGAGAAGGCTGCTGTCACATGATGGACCTTCTGTTGCTGTGGTTTCCGGTGTGCTTGTGCTCGCACCCAATACCTCTTGTGTCGAGGTCGACGCACCGAGTACTGAGCCACCACCTGTGCCTGAAGTGCCTCCCCCGGTTGGCGGTGGATTGTCGATGAGCGTGGTCACCGGGACGTCCTCGTTGGTGAAGGTACAGGTTACTGAATCTCCGGCATCGAGCGTTATCTGCTCACCGTCGTCGATGGAGACACCGAAGCTGTCACCGTCGTACTCACAGACCGAATCCGTCAGATTCCAGCCCTCCTCGAGTATTTCCGTGACGTTGTACGTACCAGGCACCAATGATATAGGGTCCGAAGTTCCTGTGCCTTCTGATTCTACGGAGTTACCGTCAGTCGAGACAACTTCTTCTTGGCCGCCATCCGAATCGGATGGAGTGATGTTGAAGGTGAATGTGTCATCGCCGCTGCCCATAGTCGTCTTCTTCACGATGGTGAGCGTAGCTGTCTCGGGTACATTCATGAGCGTGAAAGACTCCTCAGCAACGTCGACTATCACAAGCTCTCCCGCCTCCTCGGTCTCGAGTTCCGTCGTATTCACCCATCCCTCCTGATCAACCTCGTCGATGGTGTAGCTACCGTACGGCACATTGCTGAAGGTTACACACCCATTTTCCCCACCTGTAACACCTGCGTATCCCTTCGAGATATGAACCTGTAGCGTGCCGACGTTGTCGCTGAACCATGCTGGATTTTGGATACCGCCCACACCATCGAAGACACCGAAGTTTGCAGTAGATCCTGTGCCCGTGAACGACGTCACGTACGTGTGAGCGACATTGTAGGTACCCCAGTTGACGAAGTTGTTGTTGATGCGCAAGTCCAAGATATCCTGGCCATACCCCGTGTATCCGTCCATATGAGTTGCCCACCCGGTAATCGTCGAGTACTCGGCATCAGCCGGATTGGCACCGCCTTGGTTCTGATATGTACCCGATGCAGTCGCAAGGTATGAGACGCCTGTATTGAAGACGTTGGCCGTGTTGATGCCGGCAGGAGTGTTTGTAGGTACTGCCAAGCCCTCGATGTACTCACCCGTAAGCGTGAGGGTCCATCCTGAGAGTGGATATCCGTTGCCGTCTACCTTACACATCGTAACCGTGGAAGTTTCTACGACAGGCACGGGAAGATTATTACAATCTTCGTTGACCACAATCACGTATTGGTCGGCACTGAAGTTGTTGAATGTCGGGGCGGTCGGAGAAATCGAGGCTGCTTGCGCGTTTGAAAGTGAAGTACCCGATTTGTAACCTACCAAGCGGAATTTATCTGCAGAACATTGTGCACCTACCGGAAGGACTGATCCATCCATAGAGGTGACTTCGTAAGAAGTGTAGAGCGTGACAGGAACCTGCATTGGTGAAGTCTCGGCTGCAAACTTGAGTGCTGTACCACCGTGGAAGTTTCCGAGTACGTAATCTACGTTGGTACCCGAACTTGGGTTGCCGCCGATAAACGCATTCCATGTTGACTTCATTGCGAACGGTGCAAAAGAAGAGTCATTAGGTACCTGTGCGGTTGTCTCCCCTTGGATGTACTTGTAGAGGTGTACTTT
>CAMTYD010000054.1:0-14109 GCA_947085915.1 uncultured Parcubacteria group bacterium | reverse complement strand
TACATGGGCAAGATGACGGGAGCATTTACCGATTGGACACCGCTGAAGAGCGCCGACCTTTCCTTCGAGGCAGATATAGACAAGAAAGACCCGTGGCAGTTCAAGAATTTCCTGTTCTCCTAGAGCGCACCCTCTTCGATGAGCATCTCACGCTTGCGGTTTGTTCCGCCGCGATTGTAGCTTCCGAGCGAACCGTCTGATTTGACGACGCGATGACACGGAATGTCCCGATTGAAATTAGAACGCATGATAGCACCGACACCTCGTGCGGCTTTCGGATTGCCCGCCTTCGTCGCAACCGCCTTGTAGGTCATTGATTTGCCTTTGGGTATCTTCCGGACAATATCCCGGACTTTCTCTGTGAACGTCTTCATAGGTAAATTATATCAGCAAGGCGTATAAAAACCACCATATGCTATATCTACGCTATAGCGTAACTGTAGTATAGGAGAAAATGTGTTTGGAATGTGGATTTATCTCAACTTCAAAGGTTGAGCGTCTTTTGATCAGTTGATTTTTTCACCTTCCCTGCAAAAGCAATCATCTTCTTCCCTACCACCTCGCGGTATTTGCAGTAATCGCACGCAGGGTCGGCGGCAGGCAGCTGATCACTGTCGAGGCACTTTTTTATATCGCGCAGCGTCCCCTCTACCCACGAATCATCACCTTCATATGGGACGAGCGTAATCTCAAATTCCAATTGTCCGTCAAACGCCTTTTTATCTGTATGTGCATTGGCATAGACCCAGTAGCCTGTATTTGAAACTTTGAATTCGTTCCGCCGCAAGAGCCACTGATATACCTCGAGCTGACGTTTGTATCCTATGTGCCAGTCCTGATCCAATTGCGTAATCTGCCCGTCTTTGCTGGTGGCTTTGTAGTCCACCACAATGAGCTCGCCATTTGGACGAACCCATATGTCATCCACGGCGCCGCTCATCCGAAATCCTGTTTCGGGATGAGTGTACTCAACTCCCCGCTTTAAGGCGTCGCGCCAGGCGTCCATCCGGTCATCAGCAAAGGGTACTGCGTCGACTCCGTACTGCTTCATAAGCGGATGCGACGTTGCATCGGCACGGTGAACATCAAACTCCTTCTTCAGAAGGGCGTCGACAGCGCTGTTGAGATTAAAAGGGAAACCGGGAGGACGCTTGGTACCGAGCTTATTGTCTATGTAAAAACATCGCGGGCACTCGAGAAACAGGCTTATCTTGGAGCGTGACAATTTCCAACTTTCACCTCCATAATTCCATTTCGCACCTCTTTCAGGTTTGTAGTAGTCACTCATCGGGGCAGTATACCCCGTGAGATAACGAAGTTCGAGTTTGTATGTACTGCGCGAGTACTTATCTCATGGGGTATACCCCATGAGATAAAAACCTTCCCGTGCATGAGGAAAGCGAGATTACATATCTCGCGGGGTATATCACTCCCCCCTAGAGCTTTGGCGCATCGGTACTTCGGATATCAGGACCATGCTCAGTAAACCAATGTTTAAAACGATTTTCGAGATACCACATTCCTGTAAACATAAGCAGAGATAGTATGGTCGTGAAAATGGCTACTGCATACATGCCAAATCCCGTCGCGATGCCGACGCCTGCTGCTATCCAGAGACCTGCGGCCGTAGTCGTACCGTGGAGTGCTTCTTTGTGAAAGATGATGAGCCCTCCGCCGATAAAGCCGATACCCGTCACGATGGCTGCGGCGATGTTCATCGGATCAAAATTGAGGAGACCGAGATACGCCGTATCCACATAGTTTCCGGTGATGATGAAAAGACACGCACCGAGAGATACGAGGCCAAAGGTACGTGTGCCCGCGGACTGTTTGGCAAGAACGGCGCGCTCGGTACCGATGATGCCGCCCAAGAACATTGCCAGGAGCAGCTTGGCAAACATAATCACTGTCGGGTCCATAAAGAGTGCGGGGCTATGCATATGGGTAGTATACCCCGTGAGATAGATATTTTCACCTCTTCAGCAGCTCCTTACATGCATATCTCATGGGGTATACGGTATGTAGCGGAAATTTACACACCGCACAGCTGCCTAGCTTCCTCCACGACATGCGGCACCCGCTCCGGCTTGACACCAAACTCCTTAAGGAGATGCGGCGTCCCGACATCCTTACAGAGGACTATTTTTTGTTCCAGAAAACGGTGCTTCTCGGTGTCCGTAAGCGTGGTAAGACATGTCAACGGGTGAACGCGAGCTTCTTCGATGAGGTTGAGCAAATTGCGATTGCGCGGATAATCCCATCCCATGAGCGAAAGTCCTGCACATTGAGCATACCGTATTGCGTTGCGGGTAAAACGGGTGTTGGTTATGAGCCATCCCTCGTCGACGTGCGAAGAAGCCTCCGGGGTATTAAGGAGGTCCTGGTAACGCGCATGCACGTAGAGCGCGTCTTTAATGTCAGTCTTGCCCCCCGGATCGTTATGAAATTTCGCTTCAATACCGATTCGTTTGCCGTTTTTTTCCGCGAGAACATCGACTTCGTGCGGAGCGCAACGGCCATTCAGCGCTACTCCCGTTCTTGTTTTCCATCCGTGACCTTTGAACACTTCCGCTAAGAATTGTTCGAACGGGAAGCCTGAGGGGCCGAGTGCAAATACCGCACGCTTGATGGAGTAACGCGCTGCGACAGGAGTGACTTCCTCCCGACGTAATACTTCGAAGGCGCGGCGGTAAATTTCCTCGGTTGTTATCCCGGGTTTTAATTCGTGCATGACATGGGCCAGCACTTTCGCACGCATGGTCGAAGAGGCGCCAGAGAGCGCGAGAGAATGTTCGAGCTTGGCGGGATCGAATGATTCTTGCTCACCATCAGCCTTTGTGATGAGTATGCGAGAAGCATGGGGCATACGGATTGCATGTGCAGTCGCAGGATGAGCCGGTGTGATGTGTGACATACGATTATTCAAGGATGCTGTCTTCGGGAAGTACCGGCAAGACGAGTATTGGAAACGTTTTTTCGTTCAAGGTAGCAGCGAATTCAATGCCTGTGGACGGTGCAAAAAGAATAGCCCTAAAATAGCGTGGAGTTTCTTCGTTTTTGCAGTCAACCGATGGTTGGTGCCAGGTGCGGAAGACAAGCATGAAACTATCGCGGGAAATCTCTTCCGTCCGGACGGACATCTGGTCGCAGGGAGTCGGAACCATGATCATTCCCGATAAATGGTGCACCCCTGCGCCGAGTTCATCGCGGATAAGGATGGGGAGATTCTCACCGGAGGCTTGTGCTTGCGCTACATTTCCTGCAACGAGATAGGTCGCATATGCAAGCATGCTTATAACAACGAGAGTCCACAACATGCGGGAGAATATCGCACCCATGAGTGCAGTATAGCGTGGAGATGACTGTTATGCAGTTCGCGACTGTGCAAATCCTGTATTTTTTTGAGACATCGTCATCGTGAACACTTCATTTACTTGATGATGCCTCCGCCGAGACAGACGTCCCCCTCGTCAATTTTTCCCGCGGGCCCATACAATACAAGAGATTGACCCGGCGACGCGATGTGAGACTGCTCAAACGTCGCAACAAAGCCGTCTGCATTTTTCGTGATCGTCGCAGCCACTCCAGGCTCATGGTATCGAGCCTGCGCCTGTACCACATACGGTAGTTTCGGTTCGCGATAGACCCAGTGGACATCGATGAGCTTACAGTGAGTGCGCTCCGCATCTTCCCGGCGTTCTGATACATACACTCTATTTTCTGAAACGTCCGTACTTACGACATAGTACGGGTGTGACGAGGAATCCTTCAAAGTTGAAAATCCGTGCCGCTGACCAATGGTATAGAGTGCAGCGCCTTCGTGTTCGCCGACAATTTTTTCATTGCAGAGAACGGCACCAGGCGCGACAGGTATGAATCGTTTGAGGAATTCTGCCATTGAAACCTCCCCGACAAAACACAACCCCTGACTGTCATGCTTTTTGGCAACCGGCAAGTCAAATTTCTTGGCAAGAGCACGCACTTCAGATTTCAACATTCCCCCTACTGGAAACATCGTACGTGCCAAATCGAGCTGTCCGAGACGATAGAGAAAATAGGACTGGTCTTTTGCAAGATCCTTGGCGCGAAGGAGTTCCATATGACCGCCGACTTCCCTTTTGCGCGCGTAATGACCTGTAGCGATACCATGTGCGCCCTCTGCCTTTGCCCATTGTGCAAACGAGCCGAATTTGATGTGCTGATTGCAGAGCACATCGGGATTTGGGGTGACACCGCGCGCATAATCCTGCACCATACGCTCTACGACTTCCCTCTTGTATTCATCCGAGAGGTCGATTTCTCGGAATGGAAGCCCGAGCGCGGCGCATACCCGCATGGCGTCCAGCCTGTCTTCTTTCCACGTGCATTCCAAAAATTCAGGTTGCCATATCTTGATGAATACTCCAGTGACGTCGTACCCTTGCTCTTGCAGGAGTGCAGCAGAAACGGCGCTGTCGACACCTCCTGAAAGTCCTACAAATATTCGATGCCTCATTGCACCCAGAATACACCCCACGAGATAGACCACCAAAAAAAACTCGAGCTCACGCTTATTGAAATATTCAGAATCCGCACTTACACCAGCCGCTTATATCTCACGGGGCAGGCTAGTAGTCGCCGATATACAGATTCTTCTTCCGGAGATGTTCTGCGTAGGTCTTGCTGAAGTAGGTTGTGCCGGCGCGGTCTGCGAGATAGTAGAGGTTATCGCTCGGGATAGGATCAAGAGCTGCTCTCAGTGAATCGAGCGAAGGGCTTCCAATAGCGGTCGGCGGTAGGCCTTTATTCTTATACGTATTGTAAGGGGAGTCCGTGAGGAGGTCGGTCATAGTGAGCTGGTAGGTACCTTTGCCTATCGTGTAGAGAAAAGTCACGTCGACTTGAAGCATCATCCCCCGTTTGAGTCTGTTCCAAAGAACGCCTGAGATTTTACGTCGGTCGGTACTATTGTGCGCCTCGCGCTCTATGATTGACGCCATGATAACGAGGTCTGAGAGCGAACGCGTCGAACTGGCAATCTGTGGCATAAGCGGCGCAATCTTCGCGTCAAAATTCTGTCGCATTGCCTGAATGATTGTATCTTCGGTGACGTTCGGCAAAAAGAAGTATGTGTCGGGGAAGAGGTATCCTTCTTGTGGTTTTGCTTGAGCAAGAAAATTGTCAGCGTCAAATCGCTCGAATTGCCTGTCGAGGAGCGCGGCCATCTCCTTTGTCGTCGCTCCCTCATGAATCCTGACGCGCGTGGGCTCGAGTCCGTATGCCCCCTTGATGAGAGTGCCGGCGACACTGAAGATATCCTGGGGTTCTTTGAAAAGGTAATCTCCCGCGTGAACATTCTTCTCGTCACCAAGGATTTTAACAACCATACGGAACGCATACGCAGAACGCACGACGTCATTGTCCTCGAGGGTCCGCGCAACTTCGGCCAGCGATTGTCCTTTGGGCACCTCGACGAGCTGATTGAGAGGAAATGCATCCGGCGGCTGTACGACCCTGATGTACAGGAATGTCGCGAGTGCTCCCAAAAAGAGCACGATGATGAGCGTGCGGCGATTAGCGTGGAGGTCCCACCGCTCGGACGTGCGTTCAATCAGGTGGTGCATCCTGTCAAATATTTTTTCGAGCAATCGTTGAGACTCAGGCATAATCCATTTGTAAACAGGTAAAAAACATTACTTGGGCAAATTTGCCGGCGGTTCCGCTTTCTTTGCGGGAATACGTGCAAGGCCCGGTGCACCAACCGATGCGCTTGGCGGATGCCAGATAGTGGCAAGAACTTCCGTAGACATCATGTTGTGAGGAAAAATCCACGGAGAATAGAAATGCGAGCGACGACGGTAGGTATCAAAGTAGCGGCGTATCATCAGATTCCACCTTATATTGTTGTAATCCTGCCACGGATAATCGAAAGGATTCCCCCAACGGCGGGGGCGGAGCTGATTCATGTACTGAGGATTTCCGAATGGGCGCCATATCCAGCGGATACCCATGTATCCGGCGGCTCCGAAGTCTTTAGAATCCGCGATGTAGACGCCTCTCATACCAACGCTGAAGGTGTGCTTACCCATGTTTCTCTCGATAGCTTTTACCGTTTCGGTGGCGCGATAGAGGGGCACGCGGGCGTATGTCTTCCATGCATCAGGGGCGCCGCGGTCGTCAGGATGGAGAGGGGCTGTTTCTTTACGAATAGCTTCGACAGTCTCTTTGACGAGACCCTCATATCGACTTTCCGTTTCCCACCAGTGACCTCCTTTCTTGCGACGCGCATCCTTACACTGTGTGATAATTATTTGTATCCACATCTGCTCAGAGGGCTTCAAGGTACTCATGCGCTCCAGGACCTCAGAGAGAGGATCTATTTTGTACTCTTCTTTCGGATCCTTATCGAGTTCGAAATCTACGTACGTCTTGATGGGATACGCATCATTGCGCGGCTCATAACGCCAATCGGTCGGAAAGGCGTCCTGTGTTTCGGGGTCAAATTTAAATTTCGATGCGTAGTCTTCCGTCTCGACTATTTCAACCTCAGGATAGTATGCATACATCATTGCCTCCACATTTTGTCGGTACGAGCGCCAGGTCCAAATGTAAAAATGAATTTGGCCGCCGAATGAGGCTATCTCCAGCGAAAAATACGGCAGTACCTGCCCTTGCCATACGGTATTAAGAAAGGTTGTCACACCCGAATCAAGCCAAAGTTTGGAAAGCGCGTTCTCCATGGCACGAGGCGAACGGGTGATATCGCGGGGCATTTTGACCTCGAGAAGAACAGCATCGCGCCTGAAGATGAATCCTGAACGCACATACCACACCCATACTTTGGAAGCCACTATAAAAGCAGCGACGGGCAGCCAAATCGGAGACGTGCCCAAAAGCCATCCAAACGCAAACAGGGGCAGACTCGGAATCATACCCGCCAAAATCATCATGAGACCCCAAAAGAATATACTCAGGACGAGACACCGTGAGATGCCCCAGCCATCACCCATGAATGAATCGGTGAATTTGTGAAGGTCAAAGCTAAGAAGCGGCGAGAGAAACTGCGCACGCAACCTGTTGCTGCTTATAGTATCAACCTGATCGTAATCATGAATCACTACTCAATTCTAGCACCCTCATGTGAGGATGAGAGACACTATCAACACGTTGGAAATTATTTCGAGAGCGAATATTTCCCGTCTGCAATTCGCGCAAACATTGCGTGCTGCAAATTCACCGCGATGGTTGCATCTTTTACGTACCGTTCACGTTTGACCCGTTCGATAATCTCTTCGCGTGTGAGAGGACCTTCACGCTCGAGTATTCCTGCGATGACATCGCGCACGACGCCCGGTTCGTAGCCCCACTCTTTGAGTGCGTAGAGGCCACGTCCGACGAGCACGAAACGGCCATCCTTGATGAGCTCGTTGTGGGTAGTTGCAGGGTGTGTGCTCCGGCCGAAGAGCTTTTCAATGCTCTTCGCGACTTCTGTGAAGTGCATAGGAGAGCCGTGGCGCTTGAGGGTGAGGTAAGCGAAATCGCGCGTGTTCTTGATACGGACATGCGGAGAGTCCTGGCGCCCCCATTCACCGAGTGGATTCCTTCCGATGCGCTTTGATATCAAGAGCCAACGCGGAAGCATGTCGTTGGAACGATTCTTGACCCCTGCCTGCTTCAAATGCTTCGCGAAAATCTCCAAAAACTCCTCTTCCGCCGTGAGCTTGTTTGGTTCGATAGATTCATAGAGATTCGAGAGTGCCGTTTCGATTTGCTCGGCAAGCTGTTCATCAATGTGCCAACGCGCCCGGAAATCATTATCTTCGCGACGGTCTTCGAATTGATGTCCGACCGTAAGGAGGAAGACGAGATGGTTGCGGTCAGCGTCACTCTTGGCGAGCTCTTTCAAGACGGTGTCTTCAGCAAGAAATGCTCCAAGTGCCAAGACGGCTGCCTTGAGGTCGTCCAGATGCTGAGCGAGTGTGGCATACGCATCAGAATCCCGTACCGCAGAGATGCTGTGATTTTCTATCTGGCGGATGCGCTCACGGGTGATGCCGTATTCCTGTCCGATGGCGTCCAAGGTGCGGCGCTCCCCTTTCCCTGCGAGTCCGAACCTGTCTGTAAGGACGCGGCGTGAGCGTTCCGGGAGACCGGCGAGAAGGTCTTTAGTTATTGATTTTGGCTGAAAAGATAGCATAAACACTAGGTTATTGACTTCATTTGATTCCTGTGGCTTCGTTGTATCAAATATACGCTTAGGAGTCAAGCTCCCGATTTGTCTACGCCTAGCGTAGGTACAAATCGCAGTCCCCTTGGGGGATGAACCCACGCGGGAGCAGCCGCCTCTTGCGGCGGGCCGAATGTCGGCTACTGCCGATATGAGGAGGTTTATGTCGGCACAAACATGTGCCGACCGACCCCCCCGCGCACCCGTCCGTCCCCATTCTTTCCCCATCTAAACCCCACTTTTGGAGTGCGAGACCGGCCAGTACTGAATAGATGAAGTGGTACGATATCGCAATGGCAAATACAGGTGTGAAAGTCCCCCCGCAAGACATCGAGATGGAGCGGGCGCTACTCGGGGCCTTGATGCTCAATCAGAATGCAATTTATGAAGTTGCCGACTTGGTCGGTGTCGATTCGTTTTATGCCGCAAAACACCGGACGATATTCGATGCAATGCTCGCCCTGTTTGCAAAGGGCGAACCGATTGATGTCGTCACGCTCTCGAGCAAACTCAAAGAACGCAAACTTCTCAATGAAGTCGGTGGCGCAAGTTACCTTTCCGAAATGGTCGGCGCCGCCGCTTCTCCCGGCAGTGCACGTCACTACGCACAGGGGGTGCAAAGCAAATTCATACTCCGCAGTCTCATTGATGCCGCGGCGAGAATCGGTGAGCTCGGTTTTGAAGAAGACCGTGATATAGAAGTAATCTTGGACGAAGCGCAGTCTGCCGTATTTTCGGTCACGCAGACGCCGATGCTGCGGTCTTTCACTGCTATCAAAGACGAGCTCGCCGAAGCGTGGGAGCGTCTCGAGAGCTTGCAGAAGCACGCGGGTGCGATGCGTGGAATCCCGACAGGATTCCCGCAGCTCGATAATTTGCTCGCGGGCTTCCAGAAATCCGACCTCATTATTCTTGCCGCGCGACCTTCTATGGGTAAAACGGCGCTCGCGCTCGATATCGCCCGCCAGACGGCCACCAAGCACGGCACGGCAGTCGGCATCTTCTCACTCGAAATGAGCTCTCAGCAGCTCGTCGACCGCATGCTCGCTGCGCAAGCGGGAGTCAATTCATGGCGTCTACGCACGGGAAAAATCAAAGACGAAGATGAATTCGAACGGCTGCAGCAAGGCATGGGAGTTCTCGCGGAGGCACCGATATACATCGACGACAAAGCCTCGACCACCGTGCTCGCCATGCGCTCCGTCGCCCGCCGTCTGAAAATGGAGAAAAATCTCGGGCTCATCATCGTCGATTATCTTCAGCTCATCACTCCCACTCATTCACGCGGGGGAGACAATCTGGTGCAACAGGTCACCGAGATTTCCCGCTCGCTCAAGGGTATGGCGCGCGAGCTCGAAGTCCCCGTCCTCGCACTCTCTCAGCTTTCGCGTGCCGTCGAGCAGCGCGGCGGCCGCCCACGGCTTTCAGACCTCCGCGACTCAGGCTCTATTGAGCAGGATGCCGACGTTGTTATGTTTATCCATCGCGAAGATATGACGGGAAACCGCACAACCAACGACAAAACCGGTGTTGCAGAAATTCTCGTGGAGAAGCACCGCAATGGTCCCGTGGGCAAAGTTGATTTGCGCTTCGATGACGAGAAAACCACATTTATGTCCCTCGATAAGAGCGACTTCGGCGATTTCGCCTCCGAAACCGAAGTGGAATCAGGTTCCGCACCTTTCTAATACATTACGGAGTTACCGAATTCTCGCCCGTATCAGCGGGAGTCGTATCGGTTACAGTCTCCGTTGGAGCCGCGTCAGTCAGGGTCTCTGTTGTCGTGGGTACTTCCGAAACAGTTTTCGTTTCTGGCACCACTTGTTCTTCAACTTCCACATGAGGCGCGATTACCTCGGAAGTACTGGTAGCACTTTCTGGAGACGCTCCGCCTGAAGTACTTTCGGAAGATGTGGCGGCACCTGCAACTCCTCCTCGTTGAAGAATGGTCTGAAGCTCATCTTTCATTATACAAACGTCGTCTATACAAAGCTTCTTTGTGTTGACTTGGTCAGCAGTGATGTTCACCGCAACCAATTCTTTCGCAAATATTTTTTCTATACCATTCCCTGCGTCGGCAAACCAAGCAGTGAGGCGGGTAAAAAGCCCTTCAATAAATCCCGGCGAATTAGGTACGTCCTCCGGCGCCAACCAATCCTGTGGTTTTACATACACTTCTATCATGCCGTCTTCAGAATTTGCGGAAGGAGTGAAATTCTCCAACGCGTATCCCACGATGCGGCCACTGGTTGCGGCTTTCATACCGGCGCCGGGAGTGCTGCTTGATACCGTTATCGGATCGCCAATGTAGATGTTGCCTCCATCTAGAGTCATCCGTATCGGTACGTGACCGACGAGGGCGACCGGCTCTGTACTCGATGCACCTCTATCGATGACAAACGGAGCCGTTGGTATCGCACCGATAATGCGATCACGATCTGCGTAGACGGCCTTACGCACATTGGCGGCGTTCATCTTGTATCTGGATGTTTCCGATTCACCCGCTTCGATATTCGGATTTATAATTTGCATTTCGCGCGATGAAACCGTCGTTCCGAGCATCACTATCTCTCCGCGTACCACGGGCTCTTCCGTACCGTAATGCTCTGCGACGTCGAGAGCGTTCTGACATGTCGATACCGCAGCACTTCTACGTACTTCATTTGTCGTAGAATTCCAACACAGCGGGAGATCATTGTCGGCAGAGTTAACTCCAATGCCTTGAAAGGCGACTGTGCCGTTGACCGAAAAAGTGCGCCATGGACTCGTTGTAGCGATACCCACTCTACCCGAATTATTGATGACAAATGTGGTAGCGGTCGTGGAGCCGACGACAAATTGATTACTTGCAGCACCCGCGATCGGATTGACCGCGAATGTGGCCCAGGGAGTAGTGGAGCCGACGCCCACGTTGCCCGCAGCGGTAATGTTGAAGCGGTCTACCCAGGTAATCGTCGCATCCTTGGCTCCGCTTGCGGCGTTGCGGAAGTTGAACCCGCCACCAAAAATATAAGTGTTGGCGGCCGTGCTAGCACCTCGATACTTCCATCCAGCGGAGTCGTTGTAGGCGTTGCTGGTTGAATGCAGATCGCCCGCCTGCCCGAAGAATATGGCAGTAGTATCGCCTTCGAGCGCAAAATTGTGTGCAGACCAACCGGAGACTGTGCTGGTGCCCAGACCCAAGGTTTTGTTTTGATTGAGATAGAGATCGGTCTTGGTCGAGGAACCCACGACAAATGACGGTACGCCGGTGGCGAGATTTGAGGTGTCGATGGAGAAGCGGGACCATGGTGTGGTGCTGCCGACACCGACCGCCCCGGCGTTTGTCACGAGAAAATGCGTCGTCGTTGCTGAAGCTGTCGAACTTCCGATAGCGAATAGCGATTTCGCGGTGTCGCCGTTGTTGGTGTGAATGGAGAACTTAGCAAAAGGGCTTGTACTGCCGACACCAACGGAGCCTGAGGTCGGCAGTTGGAGGGCAGTAGAAGTCGCGGGCAGAGTACCGAAGATGAGATTGCCGATGTTGAGCTGACGATTGGCGGTTTGGCTCGGAAAGAAGACGTTGGCGCCCAAGCCAATGTTGCCGCCGCCAGTGGTGATGCCGCCCGTTGTTTGTGTATTGTCGCCAAGAAGCGTGTTGCTGTAGCCCGTCGTTACGTTGTATCCCGCCTGAAACCCGAATGCGTTGTTGTAGAAGCCTGTGGTATTGAAGAGGGTGCGGTAGCCAATGGCGTTGTTGCCGATTCCGGAGGTATTCGCGTTAAGTGCGCCGGTGCCAATGGCGTTGTTGTGCGTGCCAACGGTGTTGGACTGGAGCGCTGTGTTGCCGATGGCGTTGTTGTAGGAACCTTCAGTATTGGCATTAAGCGCGAAGTAACCCAGGGCGTTGTTGAAAGAGCCTGTGGTATTTGAGGTAAGCGCTAAGTAACCAATGGCGTTGTTGATGTTGCCGCCGGTGTTGAGCTTGAGCGCGTCGAGGCCGATGGCGTTGTTGCCGACGCCCCCAGTGTTGGAGGACAGCGCATTGAGACCGACCCCAAAGTTGTCGGCACCCGTACCGGAGAGCAGCGATGTGGTACCCGCCCCGAGCCCTAGGTAGATTGAGCTGATTGTTGTGGAGGCGGCAAAGTACGTCCTGCCCGAGATGTTGAGAAGCGAGGTGGTCGCCTGCCCACCGGTGAAATCGATGACATTGCCGAGCGAAAGGAGACCCGAAACGCTCAACGCGGTTGAGGACGCATACGGGAAGATTGACGCGGTGGTGGAAGTCGCGATGAAGTATGGCGCGAGTGGTGCATTAAAAATCGTAAGGTTGGTTGTCGTGGCGTTCGTTGTCGTCGCGTTGGTCGCGATCAGATTTGTGGCAGTAAGATTCGTGATAACCGCTATTGTGGCGGTAAGGTTTGCAATGATGCTCGATGTAAAATTTGAAATCGCGGAAAAAAAGCTGGTGGACGTCGCATTGCTCGCAATGAGCGAAGACGAATAACTATTTGTTGAAGTCGAATTGGTCGTGGATGCATTTATTGAAAAGAGATTTGTAGTCGTTGCGTTTGTTGCTTGCAGTGTCGTCGCAAATAATGTCGTTGACGTGGCATTAGTCGAGGTTGCGTTCACGGTCACGAGGTTTGTAATTGTCGAAGATGCATTGTTGACGAGAATCGGAATAGAGCTTGTTGGCGCGAGATACCCTCCGGTAATTTCCCAGCTCTGTCCGAATGACGAACCGCTTCCGATTCCGGAAATACAGACGCCGTCAACGGCGAAACAGCCGTCGGAAATATCGAGACCGTTTGAAAATGTAGACGTCCCGGAACCACTCACGGCGAGGGAGGTCGCCGACACAGAACTTCCTGTGACGGAGCCTCTCGTGATGGTCGGATTCGTAAGGTCCAATTCATCAAGATGCTCTATCCGCCCGATGCTCGCCGCTGCTTGGTATACATTGGTGACTTGTGTAGTGTTCGCTATTGAAGAGGCGAGCATTTGTGAAGAGAACGTATTTTGCAGTTGGGAAAGTCGTGAGGTGAGGATGTCTTCAGTCACACCTCCCTGGGCAAGATTGTAAGCAGGCAGTGCACGTTCGACGATGCGTTCGATTATAGGATAATTATTTACGACAGTTGTTTGTCTCGGAGTCGCGACAGGAGTCGGAATTGGTGTGGGTCGGACTGTGACTACAGGTTTCTCTTGGACAATCACTTTCTCGGGTGCCGCAGGCACATACACTACGGCCTCCTCATCTCCTTTCCAAAAAGAAGTCAGCCAATCCCAAAAAGAAGTATTGCCTGCGGCCGCAACTTCGCCATATGGAATCAAGTGAGAGCCGGTAAAACGTGAGTACAAAGCATCTCCTCCGACAAAGGTCCCGAGCATAAGAATCGCGACCGCTAGCATCGAGGCCAATGGAACGAAACGCGAAGGTGACTTGGGAGACTCCGAGGAAATGACAGGGGCTATCTTCTTGGTCTGGTTCAGCCTTTGGTACTCTTCCGCCCGCTCCTGAGCAAGCTGCTCAGCGCGCCTAGCGGTAGCTTCGGCGCGAGCAACCAAGAAGGCCTGGAGGCTCTCGCCCTCCACGTACCAGCGTCTACCAGCCTGTCGAGCCTTAACCTTTCCTTCCCTACAAAGGGTCGAGAGGTGCCCTGAAGATATGCCTGCTTTTTCAGCCGCAACTGTGACTGCGCTGTAGCTGACTCCGTCGAAGAAGATTTGATCGTTCATGTCACCCCGAGATGCTCGAGATATCTAGAGTTTATTAGATAAATGCGGAATCTCGGCTTCCGAGAAGTGGATGAAATGGGGATAAGAAAACCTGTCTATTTTGAGCTTGATTTCGACGGAATTTTGCGCCCCCCTAGATGTCCCTGAACATCCATAAAAGATCGGAAGAGCGTCGTGTA
>CAMTYD010000053.1:0-7695 GCA_947085915.1 uncultured Parcubacteria group bacterium | reverse complement strand
TGCAGATGTCTCGATGCAATCTTTTACGCCCTGGGTGTTCCAGAAAATAGATGTGCGGCCTCCGAGTGGAACCGATGCGGGAACCGCCCATATATCCACCTTGGCCGGAACACCTGAGTAGGTCGTTGTCGCCACTGTTGTAGTCGCGGTGGTAGTTGTTTTTGGTTTCTTTGTCTGCTGGAGGACAACTGCAGGGGTCGTAGTCGGAGTACCGACCTGATAACCGCGCGATTGGCAGAGATTGTCAAAGAAATTTGGCGTGATTATCTTCGAAAGGAAATTGGTCGCCCACGGCCGGGATTTACACCACGAGCCGATGAGGCCTTGCGACCCGCCACTGAATGTTTCTGAGCCGAAGAAGCCGGCGACTTCGACATTGCCCTGCGTATCACGTGCACCACCAATCACCGTCGCACCGCTTCCCCGCCCACTGATATCACCGCGAAAACCTCCGGGCGGCAAAAAGACCGCAGCGCTGGTGGTCGCAAAAATAACGCGACCTGTTGTGGTCGATGTCTTGGTAGGTACCGTGGTAGTGCCTGTCGTATCGGATACACACTTATCCGAGAGGGCACAATTATTGCTATCCGAACCACCGGAAACGGCGCGGCTCCCCGCCGCACACGTGACGATGGTGACGTCGGGACAATTACTATTCGAACACAACCCGAGCGATTCATTGAGCGGTGAACACGAACCCCCGTTACCAGTATCGAGGCCATCGGATACTGCCGGCGTGTACCGGGCGCACGGGTCTGAAATTTTTGAGACATCAGATGTTTGGAAATACGAACCGAGGCATCCCGTGCCACCCATCGGATTTGTCGGTGGAGTAGATGGTGGCGGACTGTCTTTGCCACCACCCATCAATTTACCCATGAGATCGCCGAGCATTTTTGCTACCTGGTCGAGACCCGGAGCACCTCCTGACTGGCCTTTTTCATTGGTAAATCCAGTCCCCTTGCATTGAAGTTGTGCCTCGCAAATACCGGTAACCCCACGAGAATCCTTACAGGGGCATTTGTAGTTGTTGAATGCGCCGCTGCACCCTTTTTTGGGAACAAATTTCGGTTGGCAAGGACACTGATCGATAAAGACGGGCATGCATTTTTGGTCAGAGATATCGGGAGCCGAAAAGTCGAGTCCTCCTCCCCCAAGAGCGCCCACGCCTTGCAAGGAACCGGAAGTAAGGGCAGGCCCTCCTGTGTAATTCGCTATATCGGAGGTAAGTTGCGCGTGCGCGTACACTGGCACAAGCATCAAGAAACTTAGGAGAGCTGTTGCAACGACTGCCCCCCGAATCCCGAAACTCGAAATCATGTCTCTTATAGTATCACGCGCCCGAAAGTACAAAACGCTCCAGTGCATATTCCAGCTCCTCTCCGCGACGGCGCGCTTCATGTGGCAGTTTCGTCAATTCTATGATGAGTTTTTTAGCCCTGTTTTTCGCCTTGTCATCTCCCGATTTCATGAACATGTCCTTGGCAGCCCAAAACAAGACACCGTGAATTGCTTCAGGCGCCGCGTCCTCCGCAAGCTGCTGTTGGTAATTCACCCAGAGCGCTTTTTTATCCGCGCGGCGGAGCGCATTGGCTATCGCAAAAATATCTCCACCCTTTTTTGCGGCCGGGCTATCATACCGTTCCGATTTTTCTGCATACTTTTCAATCTGCTTGCGTGTCACGGCATCAGGCTTCTCTTCAAGCAAGAAGAAAATCTCTTCCGAATCACGTATATATGCAAGAGAGTTGAGTAATTCAGCGCGCATCTCATCATTGCCAAGAATTCCGGCCAGCACAATCACGCGCGCTTCACCAAACATTCCCCCACCCCCGAATGCCGCCGTAAGGTCTGCGGGAGCATTGGCATCCGTAACGCGAACGACCCGCATATCCTTCTTCAGTGATTTTGTAACAGCCGCATCAAGAGCCGCGCGGGCTTTTTTTCTATCCGTCCCTGTAAAAAAGTAGAGCATATTATCGCGAAAGTTTTTTCAATGTTCCCCAATCCTCCCCTACGGCCGCCTCTACAAGGATGGGAACGCCGCTCAACTTATTTATATCAATGACCGATTCCATCACGTTGCGAATTTTCTGCGCAGCCTCTTCGGCAATCTTCGCATCTATTTCATACACGAGCTCGTCATGCACTTGGAGCACGAGCGCGACCTTTGCCTGCCCTGAGGAATTCGAAGGGTCACGCCATCCGTTTTTCTCAATGAGAATATCCGCCTCCACCATGGCGAGCTTGATGATGTCGGATTGTGTCCCCTGCATCGGCGCATTAATCGCCATGCGCTCTGCCTGAGCACGCAAACCCGGTATAGAAGATTTAAAACCGGCGAAATACCTTCGGCGACCGAAAAGGGTTTCGGTATATCCCAGTCTTGAAGCCTCCGCTTTGGTGCTCTCGATATATCGCGCAAGCCCGGAGAAATTCTTGAAATATTCCGAGAGAAACTCCGCGGCCTCTTCGCGTGTAACTGAAGCACCGAGATTCGCGCGCAGCGCATTGACTCCCATACCGTAGAGAATGCCGAAGTTAATAACCTTCGCCCGGCGTCGCATCTCGTGGTCAACCAATTCGGGTGGCACGTTGAATACCTGCGCCGCGACGGCCGCATGCACGTCGCCACCGCTCTGGAATATCTGCACCAATTTCTCGTCCCCTGAGAGTCCCGCAGCAATGCGGAGTTCTATCTGAGAATAATCAAGGGCGACGAGTGCCTTTCCCGCGGGTGCTGCGAATGCGGTGCGTATGCGACGGCCGTATTCTGATTTTATCGGAATGTTCTGGAGATTCGGATTCTGGCATCCCATGCGGCCGGTGGTCGTCCCCGTCTGCAAAAATTCGGCGTGCAGGCGATTATCCGCCGCCACAAGTGCAGGCATCTTCTCAATATAAGTCGAGAGAAGTTTTTGCAATTCACGGTAGCTCAAGATGTCGTCGATGATGGGGTGGAGCGGAGACAATTTCACCAATTCTTCTTCGCGCGTTGTGCGTGCGCCTCCCGCCGTCTTCTTTTGCTTCACCGGATTTATTTTGAGCTCGTCGTAGAGGACGACACCGAGCTGCTTTGGGGAATTGATATTGAAGTCACGTCCAGCATGCGAATATATTTTGCCCGCAAGCTTTCCGAGCTCTTTGCTGTATTCATCGGAGAGTGCCTTGAGCCGCCCTTTGTCGATATAGACTCCCGTCGCATTCATGCGCTCGACGACAGCAAGGAGTGGCTGTTCGATTTTCTCGTACACCTCGTAGAGACGACCCGTTGTCTTGAGCTCGGCAAAAATTGCCTCGTGAGCTTTCTCGAGAGTTTGTGCGCGCGTCTCGCGCAAAATATCTTCCAAGCCCGGATTGGTTACATCGGAATTGAGAAGCCAGAGCGCGAGCGAAGTTTCGCGGAGCATCTGCGGGTCTATTTTTGACGCAGGCGGATCCTCTGCGGGAGACGAATCAGCGACTTTACCGGCGAGACCGCGGACACGCTCTTTGAGGGTTTTGAATTCCAGTTCGTCGCAAATCGCCATAATTGTCTCTGCGTTGTCGGTGAGGTGCCACTGACGCTTCGGCAGTTGAAATTTGATGGGGACATCGAGATGGAGGGTCGCAAGCTGTTTTGAAAATACTGCCTGACTTTTATTGTCTATGATCAGCTGAAGGTACGATTTCCTGACACCCGTCTCTTTTGCGACCACTTCGACTCCTTTCTTTTGGAGTGCCTCGTAAATCTGTTCGAGTGAGCCGTACTCGATGATTAATTTCTTTGCAGTCACCTCACCTACGCCGGGAACACCCGGAATATTGTCCGACTGGTCGCCGACGATTCCTTTGTAATCTATGACCCGGTCAGGCCCGAAGCCGAATTTTGCGCGTACCGCATCCTCGTCGTATAGCTTGAGGTCGGTAAGAGAAAATCCCGTCTTGAATACCGATGTGCGCGGAGAGATGAGCTGGAAGAGGTCCATATCCCCTGTGACGATAGTGATGTGAATGTCGGAGCGAGCTCCTGTCTCCTTCACAATAGTACCGACGACGTCATCCGCCTCAAACCCTTCGTGCTCGTATACCGGGATACCGAATGCTTCGAAAACAGTGGGGGCGCGCTTGAGCTGTGCGATGAGTTCGTCATCAATCTTCGCACGGGTTGCTTTGTATGCGTCGAAAAGGTCATGGCGATGTGTAGCGCCCGGCAAATCGCGCGCCGCGATTATATAGTCGGGTTTCAAATCCGCGACAATCTTGAGTACGCGCGTGATGAGACCGAACAGTGCGCCGGTCGGCTCGCCTTTAGAATTGGAAAAATCCGGCAGTGCGTGATATGCGCTGTGCAAAAGTGCGTGCGAGTCGAGGAGTACCAGCCGCAGCGGTTTTTCTACCTCCTTCTTTTCAGTCTTTTCTGTCTTTTTCTGAGCCATTGATTGAAATAGTACGCTCGTCTCCGTGAATGTCGAATCTGATACGGATAGCGTCTTCGGGTATCGCCTCCGCTACCCGCTCGGGCCATTCGAGCACAATGAGATTGCCCGCGTCTGCGAGCAGCTCCTTCCATCCGAGCACTTCGAGCTCGTGCGCGCCTTTCAATCTATATGCATCTATGTGAATGAGGCGTGAAAACTTCTGGCTTTCAAGCGCATATATTTTTTCAAGTACAAAAGTGGGGCTGGTGACGGCTTCAGTGACTCCGAGTGCCTTCGCGACACCCTGAGCAAATGTTGTCTTCCCTGCGCCCAGCTCACCGGAGAGCGTAATGATGGTAGCTCCAGCGAGCTTGCGGGTGAGGTTAGAGGCTAGCTCTCCCGCTTGCCTATGCATGTCTGAAAGAGTCACATTCAGGCTTCGCGTTGACGATCTGGATCGGGCTGCAACGGCTTCGGTTCATCTTCGATTTTGTATTGCTCCCCTCCATTTGACCCGTGCCCTTCTTGCTGTGGTGAAGGCAAGGTATCGACATATGAGTTGGTACCGGCATTCAGTAATGCTCTCTCCCCGTTTAATCTTGTGATGAGCCTCTCTGCGGCACGTTTATGGATTCCTCCGCGCACCAGTGCCGCCGCTACAGCCAGTTCCAATTTGTGCACAGCCATCGCGGGAGTAAGGCCTGCGGAAGAATGCTGGTCTACCGAGGCTTCAAACAAGTATTCCCCGAAAAGGGTGTTTATCGCATTTTCATCCGGTGTTCCTGTTTTGTCCGCGACCTCGAATTGTTTGCTCAAGCGGGTCGCGAATTTTTCGGCGATTTTCATACGCATATCGTCAATAGACTGGTCACCTTTTACCGCGGCAATCACATCCTTCACCAGGTGTATCTTGTCCGGATGCGTTGCTACCGCTCCTCCCCCGAGACCTGCTCCAAGCGCGCCCGTAAGCGCGGCTATGACAGCCGGATTTGCTCTCTGTCTGTCCGGTCCCTGCGGTGAAGATTCTCCATTCATAGGTATGCGTGAAAGTGAATAATACTAACGAATAAATTTTAACATGCCAGACATACGCCACAACAAGATGGCGGTGACGCGATTAAAAGCCGAAAAGCAGGGCTGCTTTTTATGTGCGCTCACCATCTCCCATGGTGTCCTTCGCTGGAACCCTTCTTCTCTCATTCGTTCCGGAATCAATAGCTGCTTGAGAAAGGTGCATGTCACAAGCAGAATCTATCTCGTCGTACACTTGCGCCAAAACGGGCGGTTGCAACCCGATTTGTTTAAGTGCCATCTTCAGAGCGTACGCGTCGAGCGCGTCTGTGCGTCGCCCACCGGCTATTGCCGATGTGTCCGCAAAGTAGTCCAGATATCCCTCGATGCACCGTTCAACTGCCTCGGGTTCGGGTAAGGACTCGCTTTTGCTGTTAGACAATTTATTTCTCTCTTTGAATAGGGCGGCGAGCTCACCAATCAGCTCTTGCGCTCTTTTCCTAATCGCGTCATTAAGCTCAAAGCCGCGCAGCTCATTCAAAGCGTCCAACCCCTCAGGCCTCTTCTTCAAATTTAAATCAGGATGTTGTTTTGCATCGGCGCCGGCAACGCCGCCTACGGTCAGAGCTGCTCCCGCCACAGCGTGCATCAAACCTCTCCTTGTAAGCCCTTCACCTTCTCCCATGCCTAAACGGTAGCACATCATGGATGCGCTACAATCCCGCCCTTTCTAGTCTAAAATTACCTCATGTATTATATGTACGTCCTCAAGGGCCATATGCAACACAAACTATACATTGGCGTAACAAATGATTTGCGTAGGCGATTTGCAGAGCATACCGGCGGCAAGTCAACGTACACACACAAATCAGAAGAATGGACGCTGGTTTACTACGAGGCCTACGCAAATCGAGAAGAGGCTCACGTACGCGAGCGGTTGTTGAAACAGTTCGGTTCTGCATATGGCCATCTCAAACGACGCATAGCAAAGTCTATCGCCATGTGAAAGGGCGGGATACAATAGGGGGAATGGCGACACAGTTCAACGAGAAAAAACAGGAAGAGCGGCTTCTCGAGCTCCGCGCGCAAGAAGAGGAGCAGCTTGCTGAAATGCTTTCGAGCAAATACGGCATTGAGTACGTAGACCTCACCTCGAAATCCATAGATACCGACTCGCTGCGCCTCGTGGAAGAAAAGGTGGCGCGTGCTACCGAGGTGGCAGCATTCCGTAAGGTCAACAAAAACCTTTTCGTCGCAATGCGTGCGCCGGAGCGGCCGGATGCGCTTCAGGTCATTCAGGGCATCGAAAAGCTCGGATACACCGTGCGACGATTCATCGTCTCGAAAGCATCGCTCGAACATGCGTGGGATAGGTATCACGACATTTCTTTTGCAACGGAAACAGAAGCGGGCATCCTCACGCTCTCCAACGACACCATCCAAGAAATGCTCGAGAAGCTCAAAAAACTTGAGGATGTGAAAATAGAAATTCAATCACACGCCGGCTCTAAAGACACGCACCGCATCTCACGCGTACTCGAGATCATCATGGCGGGAGCACTCTCGCTCGGTGCCTCCGACGTACACCTCGAGCCGGAAGAAGAAGCCGTGCGCATGCGCTATCGCCTCGACGGCGTACTCATCGAGGTGACGATGTTTGACGCGCCGACCTATGCGCTGATATCAAGTCGCCTCAAATTGCTTTCGGGCCTCAAGCTCAACATAAAAAATGCAGCCCAAGACGGACGCTTCTCCATCGTGGTCAACCAAAAAGAAATCGAAATCCGCGCCTCGATACTCCCCGGCGCATACGCAGAAACCATCGTTATGCGTATTTTGGACCCTTCAACCATTGCACTCCCGATGGAAGCGCTTGGTTTCGATAAATACCTGATGGCAATTTTTGCGCGCGAAATCGCGAAGCCCAACGGCATGATACTGAATACAGGTCCGACAGGCTCCGGAAAAACGACGACGCTCTATGCGTTCTTGCGGCAGGTCGCAAACCCGGGGGTTAAGGTCGTCACGATTGAAGATCCGATCGAATACCATTTGCCGGGGCTTGTGCAGACGCAAGTCTCAAAAGATTACTCATTCGCATTGGGATTGCGCTCGACACTGCGCCAAGACCCGGACGTCATCATGGTCGGAGAAATCCGCGATGCGGAAGTCGCCTCGACGGCGGTGAATGCCTCTCTTACCGGTCACCTCGTCTTCTCAACGCTTCACACCAATGACGCGGCGGGTACCTTCCCCCGTCTTATCGACATGGGCGTGAATGCAG
>CAMTYD010000052.1:0-23554 GCA_947085915.1 uncultured Parcubacteria group bacterium | reverse complement strand
GAAAAACTCGGCTAGAGCAGCGCCACCGCCTCTTTGGCCGCATCCACACAGTTCCCTATTTTCCCCGAAAATATTTGGACGTATTTGCCGTCGAGGGACGTGACGAGCGTCGGGCGCGCGTCGGTCTTTTCCATACGCGGCAAGACCGTCCGGATAGTGAAAAGCGAGCCCACGTGCTTCGCCTCTTTCAAAAGCGGGATGAATGGTATCCCCGCGTCGATGAATTCATTGAACCTCGTAACGGGCGGATGCTGTACGATGCCTTTATTCAAAAACGGCCTGAGGTGCGCAGGCACGTCGGCCTTCTTTCCTACATTGGTTGCGTGTATCGCGTGCACTACATTCCCCAGCACGTAGAGACCGCTCGTGCCCAACGGGTCAACGCACATAAAAGGACCGTCGAGAATAACGAGGTCAGTGAGACCGAAGCTCGCCGGAAGAGAGACTACGGGCTTTTCACATACTTCGTACTGATATTCTTTTGTCACGTCGACGAAAAGACTCATGACCTCATTGGTAGCCGCATACGCCGCCACAATTACCTTGTCGAATTTTTCGGAGAGCGAAGAATCGGCTGCCGTATCCAGATGTACTTGGACACCGCTTTCGGCAAGTTTTCTTTTTACGACCTCGCGGAGCCTGTCGGGCTCGAATCTTGCCTCCACTCCCTCGATGACGACCTCCACCTTCTTCGGGTCGGCCAAGTCGGGCACTTCTACTATCTTGCATTCGAGCTTATGCGCATCGCAAAAATCTAAAAAATGTTTTGCACTGACCAGACTCCCCTCGCGCGCGATGCCGTATAAATGCCGACCGCCATCAATGACAGCTTCACCGTATTCTTCGCGAAAAGTTTTTTCCGCCTTCAGCGCCGAGAGAGCTGTCTCAGGGCTTCGTGGATAGTGGTAGCCGCGATGCAAACGGTATTGATTGATACCGGAAGCTGCCTGCAAGAGGTCGCTTTCTCTTTCAAATAAGTGTACCTCATGCCCTGCCCGCGCCGCGTATATCGCCGCCGTAGAGCCAAATATTCCCCCGCCTATGACTGCTATGCGCTTCACCCCATTAGATAAAACGCTTTGAACTTTCGTGGTCTCTGCTATCTGTTCAGTCATACATGTTTTACAAAAAACGAACATCCATTATCTAACGGGGTTCATGCGCCTCACTATAGCAAAGCATAAAGGGACGCACGCGTCCCTTTATTAGGCTTGGCACAACACGTGCCTTCGTCACGTTCGCTGCCCTACCCTGAGCCAGCCTTCATAGACCATAGCGGTCACCGCGGCGGTGTCCTTCATGGCATTGAAGATGAGCCTTTCCCAGAAAAAGAACGCTGGGAACAACGCGGCGTACGGATTCGGCTCAGGCGGAGAACGCGGACGTTCCCTATGCAACGCCGCTTGGCGTCGCAACAACTCCTCGGCGACGGCTGCATCTCGCAGCATTCGCTCGAGTCTTCGGTTTCTGGCCATTGGCACTCCTCGGTGAACCCCATCCCAGCAAACACCCGCGCACGTAAAATTCAAAATCACTTATCCCCTTTCAAAATTGGATTGAAAACGCGCTCTCGCATGTCGCGTGCAATAATATTCCACTCGTATTTTTCTACGGCAAGCGCTCGAGCGGTCGCTACGACGGCGCGCACCTTTTCAGGATGCTCCATAATATTTTTCACCGCCTCCGCAATTTGCTCCGGCGAATCAGTATCCACCGCCCAGCCCGTAATTGGCTTATCGGGATTGCGCTTTTCATCAAAAAGAAAATCAGCGATGCCGCCTTCCTGTGTCCCGATAACAGGGACGCCCGCGGCAAAAGCTTCCACAAAAGAATTTCCCATACCCTCGGAGCGCGAAGGCCGGATGAAAATGTCCGAGGCGTGCAGGTACTTCGGAATATCCCCATGTGCGATATCGCCGACAAATTTTACCCGCTCACCCACCTCGCACTCACGGACAAGACGCTTGAGCGCCAGGTCATCAGGTCCCGTGCCGGCGATGATAAATCGTACATTGTCAGGAAGAAGCTTCATCGCCTTAATGACCACATCAATGCCATTTTTGTGTACGAGACGCGACGTCGTGATGAGAAGTACATCGCCCATCCGTTTGCCGAGACTATCTTTTACCTCATCCACGACTGCCGGCATTCCGGCATTTGAGAATCGCTCTACATCAACCCCATTGGGAATGACTTCAAGACGGCCGGTAAAGCCGCGACGGCGCGCCCATTTCCCAAGGAACGTCGAGATGACTTGGACAACATCGGCGCGGGTGAAGACACGCGTGAAAAGCGGCCAGAGAGGCAACATCATCCGCTCAATCTTCTCGAGCCGGTCACCCTCCTGAAGAGTGAGGATATATGGGACACGTGGACGCAACAGTTTAAAAATCACCGCAGGGATACCGCTCGAGTGCGCCATCATCGCCCAGACGGCATCGTAGTGATGCGCGCGGTGAAGAGAGAGCGCTTTCCACGCGGCGAGAAACTGGAAGAGGTGTTTATTGAGTCGAAGCGGATACGTGCTCAAGTCTTCGATTGATGGATTCGGACGTGTGAAGCCGATACGGCGCACCAAGACGTTGCCAATCTTTTCTACCTTCGGCAGCGTGGAATCGAAACGGAGTGTCACCATGTCGAACTCTATTTCTGAGTTATCGATGCGGTCCGTTATTTCCTTGATGGCGAGCTCTGCACCGCCCACATACTTTGGATAGTACGCGAGAGAAAATATGAGTACTTTCTTTGAGACCATACGTAGGCTGATATTGACATCAATTGGGTTGTCACACAATATCGAAGATATGTCCCTTAGGTTGATACACGGGCTTATTTTTGACTACGGACGTGTTCTAGGAAGATTTGATAAAAATATTCCGGCAACTGAGTTTTCCAAACATTCTCCGTACGATGCGCCTGATATCATCAAGCTCGTCGTCGGAAGCGACATAGAAACAGCATTCGAGACGGGCAGTATCTCGGAAGCAGAGTTCGCTCGAAGAATCGTCGACCGTATAGGATTGAAAGATGTTTCAACTGAGTGGATTGTCAGAACATGGGGGGATATGTCCAGTCCAAACACTGCTATAGAACCATTCATTCAAAGGTTCATCGAACAGGGAGTTCCTATTGCTGTACTCTCCAACACCAATTCTTCGCACTGGCCTTTTAACATGCAACTTCCAGTGATGAAAAAGCTAGTCGCCTATGGCGCCCCCTTCATTCTCTCGCACGAAGTAGGTGTCATGAAGCCCGATTCGAAAATGTTTAACGCCGCACTAGCTGCTCTTTCGACAGTGCCAGAAAAAGTCTTGTTCATTGATGATATCCCAGAATATATCGCCGCTGCACGTGCGCTTGGATTGCATGCCGAACAATACAACTGCGAAACTGACCAGCCTCAGCGATTGGTAGATATCTTTACAAAGTACGATCTCCTAGATTGAGATCTATTTTTTTCTCGGCGACGATATTTTTCACGTAATCTTCGAGGTCGTGCTTTGGACTCCATCCGAGCTCTTTGGATTTTGTATTGTTGACGCCGGAGCTTGAGCGATTGCCGGGACGCTCAGGAAGCATGGTGATGTTTCCCGAAAACATCTTCGCAACTTCAAGAATCGAGTACGCCTGCTCAGCACCAAGCCCATATCCGTCTCCTTCTCCTTTTTCTCCCACAAACACAAGTCCTTCGACAATATCTTCAACGTGTGTGAAATTCCGCGTCTGCGTGCCTGGTGACGTCACGGTAATCGATTCACCCTTCTGAGCCATATCGGCAAAAAACGCGACGACCGTCCCATAGCGTCCCGTGCGCTCTCCCGGCCCATAGACATTGTAGAAATAGGTAATCGCGTAGGGAAGTTTGTACCAAGCACCATAATTGCGGACGAGCTCAGTATTTGTCGCTTTCATCCACGCATACGGAGTGGCATCACGCGCAAGGCCGGAATCACCGAATTTTGTCGATGACCCCGCGTAGATAAGCTTGCATGTATGCCCCGCGAGCGCGCGCTTGCGCCAATACTCCACGACAGCGAACGTACCCGCAACATTAAGATCCCAGACGACGTCGGGCTCAGAGAGGCTCTGCTCAACACGTGCGTATTCGCCGAGGTGATAGATGAGATCAACTTGTTCGGGGACGAGTCGTTCAATATCTCTGGTGTGACCTTCACGGTATTCAGCGTCATCCACATGGGTAGCTTTTGTGCCTGCAAAATACACATCAAGCGAGATAACTCTATGACCATCGGCCACGAGCCGTTTGATGAGATTGCCACCCACGAATCCCGCTCCCCCAGTGACCAATATCGTCTTCTTTTGAGCCATAGGTAACACATTACACCAATACTAAAACTCGTCGAGCTTTCTTCATCAACCATTCTCAAAAGCGGAACGTAAGTCCCAGAGCAACCCCGCAGAGCTTGGCTCGAGGACAGAGGATTTTTCCAGCAGGAAAAATCCGTTTGCTCCGGGACTTATGTTCCGCGAACATCCTCCTCAATGTCCCATTCTTTTTTCCCGAAGCGTCGCGCGACCACAAGAGAGCCCACAGCAAGCCCTGCAATTCCTATCAGGCCCATCCACCACATCCGCGAGGAGCCGAACGGTGCTATTCCGGCTCCCGCAACCTGGGAGACGTCCGCGCTGCTACTTGCTGCCGACACTTCCAGCTCTTCAACAAGCGTATGCTCTTCTTGGGGTACAAACGCCCGGCTCTCGAATCTCCCGACTTCTTGTGTAAGTGGTGCGGGAGAAGCAATCGTTGCGACAGGATCCGATGTCGTTGCCGCAACAGGTGCAATAGTGAGAGCGGATGTGCCATTCGGATATGCGAGCTCGACATCGGCACCAGTCGAAAAACCAAGATTTCTCTGAGAAATGCGGAGTGGGCTATTGGGGAGGATGAATGTGCGTTCAGGAATGGTGAATGTCCTCCCCAACGAGCGAACCATCCAGCGAGAAATATCGAGCGTACGCCCTGCGCGATTTTCTATCGCGATACCCCCGTCCGGCATCAAGGAAAGCACGAGTTTCATTGACTCCACCGTGACAATAATCTGGTCTGCTACAGAATCTTTTTCTTCGGGGATATCGAGAACGACGACATACCGACCCGGATAATCGAAACGATGTGAGACGCGGGCTGTTTCCGCCGTTGAGCCGTCTCCAAAATTCCAATGAAAACGCGAAAAATCGATGATGTTCTTCTTCTCGTCGTATGCCCGTGCTTTGAATTCTGTATCTGCCCCCACGATGACCGTGCGGTCACTACCGCCATCGGCAAATACTTTCGGTGCCGGAGGCATGATGGCCGAATCACCCGAGCTATTCCCCGTGTTCGTGCTTTGGGCCGTACTGGTCGCAGCGCCCGTATCAGAGCCGGGAGAAGAATTCCCACCATCTCCCGACGAAGAAAGCGAGCCCGCGCCGGGAGTCGGCGAAGATTCAGAAAGAGTCGAACTGTTTGCGCTTGTGCGTTGCAGGGAATTGCCATTTCCCGCCGCACCCCACGCACCTTGATATGCAATTGAATCAGTCTCGGTCAAATCCGGTGGCGGCATGTGTATCGCGAGGGTCTCCCCTGTGTTTCCGAGGGAGAATGTGCTATCGAAAAGAATACCTGAGTATGACGGCCAGTCTTGGAGAAATTTTGTAGGGTTGTCCGCGATAATTGCGTAAGCGCCCGCCGCAAGATTCTCACCACCTTGTACAGATGTGAGACTGTGATTTGCATTCGCCTCAAAGAATTTCCAATCGGAGAAGTGCACAGATGAGCCGCCTGCATTGAACACTTCTATCCATTCTCTATCGGTATCCGAACCCGATACGTCATACATGATTTCCGATATCACAACCTGCGCGGAGACCGCGCCCGGCAATATGATGGTGAGGATTGTTGCTACGGAAACGAGGAAACCTCTACTCGGCTGTATCTTCTTCCCGTAAGACCCGCTGAAGGACTTCTGGAGATACTTCTCCTGTCTGCGGGGTCCGGCCTGCGTCTTCATGAGGAGTATTATCGCGTGAAAAAGCAGGTCTAGACGCGGGACGGGCATGCGGCTGTGGATTTTGCGGTGGAGCTGTTCTGGCTGCCGCAGGAGGCGCAGAAAAGGCCTTTTGCCCATCGGGGG
Organism: uncultured Parcubacteria group bacterium; assembly: GCA_947085915.1. GTDB lineage: Bacteria > Patescibacteriota > Minisyncoccia > Phycocordibacterales > UBA2100 > UBA10103. The sequence continues at coordinate 17,420 of CAMTYD010000052.1, read as the reverse complement.
GGACACTCTGCTGCTTTGCCGCACGACGCTCACGCAACATATCTGCGGGAGAGCGGACAGGTGCCGCATGCACGGGAGCTTCAATAATCTTTGGTTTTGCCTGCGCAATGGCAGCGCGCAGAGCCGAGCGCTGGTCGCTCTCAGCGGTACCTGACCGGGATGCGTGTGTGTCGGAAGAAACGTGCACAGGTGCCGGACGAGGTTCAAATCGTACGGGTGCTGAAACTGGTTTTGGTGTATATCCTTCGCGGGGTGGATTCGGGGCAAATCCCTGAGGTGCACTGGCGACAACGGGCTGCGCGATAGTGTCAGACGCGCGCGGCCGTGAGCCGTACGCACTTTTCTCACGTTCCTTTTTTTCTTTTGGCGGCATCTGGAAGTCGACCTGTTTTTGGTTGACTGCCGCTTCAATGTCCGCACGGGCACGGCCGTACAGCTCGCGCGAGGTACGGATACAGTCGTCGCGGTATGAGATGGGAGGTGTATCAATGGGCGGAATGGTCTCGGCAGAGAAAGGCTTCGAGCCTACGCCGTCTATCATGAGCGTGAGATAAATTTGCCCGATACCCAAACCCACCAAATCTTCCGGTGTGAACGTGGGGTCGAAGACGGTCTCCAATACCTCCGCGTCGAAGGGGCCAACGCGAAATACGATGAGTGTGCCGACGTTGCCGAAGACCGCATCGCGTACTTCTTCTTCCATCTGCTCAATGTATTGGTTGGCCAGCGTGAGCGCGAGTTTGTATTTGCGCGACTCTGAAAGTATGTCGGCGAAGGCCTCATTCATCATCGATTGGAATTCATCGACATAGAAATAAAATCTCGGCAATTTCGCCATTCGCGCCGCCGGCTCATCTGCGCGCGACATCGCGGCGAGATAAATCTTGACGACGAGCATCGAGCCGAGCAATGACGCATTCGTCTCACCCATGCGCCCCTTTGAGAGGTTGACGATAAATATCTTCTTATCATCCATTATTTTTCGCAGATCGAAAGATGACTTTCCTTGTCCGACGATATTTCGGATGAGCGGGTTCGCGGTGAATTGTCCGATTTTGTTCTGAATCGCAGGCGTCGCTTCGCGTGTGTACGTATCGGTGAAGGCCGCAAATTCTTCTACCCAGAATCCTTTCACGATAGGGTCAGTGATTCTCGCAACGACCGCCGTGCGAAAAGATTTATTCGTAAGCATACGGTTCACATCGAGAAGCGTCGAATCGGGATACTCGAGGAGCGCGAGCAGCGTATTTTGCAAAATGTATTCCATTCTCGCGCTCCACGCATCCACCCATATACGCTTCAGTGCCCCCATGAGTCCAGAGACCACGAGGTGGCGTTTGTCGTAGCCGACGTCTTCCATCACATTGAACCCTATCGGATGGTCGGTATCGAAAGGTGCGAAGTAGACGATATCCTTGATGCGCTCATGCGGTATAAAATCGAGCAGTTTTTCTGCGGTGGAGCCGTGTGGGTCGATAAATGCAATACCCTCGCCATTCTGGATATCCTGAATGGCCATGTTTTCGAGCAGCGTGGATTTACCCATACCGGTCTTGCCGATAACGTAGATGTGTTTGCCGCGGTCGATGCCGCGAATGCCAAACATTTCGCGTTTCCCGCGCGTGTGCGTCGCTGCAAAATATGTCACGCGACGGTCATCATCCTGATGGCCAGAATCCATGTCATCAGTATAACGTATTTCCCTTTGCTACTGCGCTAATACCTGGCGCAAGCTGCGGTACTTATTGGCCGCGTCCCAGAAGAAATACGAGTCGAGCCCCGCGTCTTCATTTGCCTTGATCTGTGCCGCGACCATAGCGGGTGTGTACGCGACAGGATAATCAAATGACTGAAGCCACGGGCGCATTACCGAGGCGGGATAGCTCTTTTTCTGATACAGCTGCGGAGAGGTCGAAGCTATGGGAATTGCATCAAACGAATAATTTGGTGTCGTTGTCGCGATCACGCGCGCGACGGCCTGCTTCATAGATATACTCACGACCTTGTATGGGTCACTGTTTACATCTTTCAGGCCACCGAATCCGGCATTGTAGTGGCTCGGATACACCATCGGAGCAATGTAATCGAAATACGGAAGCGCGCGCTCCAGCACCTGACCAATGCCGAGGTCATCGGTATGTACCGTCACATATCCGAAGAGGTCAGCCGACATCACGATCCCCATCGGCTTTACCTTGCTGTGCAGATAGCGGAAGAACCCCTCAAGAGATTCCTCTTTTGATTTGCCTGCACTGTGTGAATAGATTGCCTGTTTCATCGGACCGTCGGACGGGTACCGGATGTAATCGTAATTCAATTCATCGAAACCGAACTCTTCGTATGAAACCCGCGAGAGTTCCACGATGTAATCCCAGAAAGGCTTCGCATTTACATCGATGAATGCCAAGCCTCCATAATTTTTCCACACACCGCCACCCACCTTTTGTACGGCGAGTTCAGGATGTGCTTTTGCGTACATCGGATCTTGGAAGACGGTGATGCGCCCGATAACGTAAATATTTTTTGCGTGGAGTGATTCTATATAGCTTTTCATATCCCTCGCTCCGCAGTCGTCCGACACGAAGGGAGCGAGTATCGGATTATCTGTCGGAAAAGCGATACCACCCGAGAAATCTTTAATATCAATGATAACCGCATTGAGTTCGGTATCGTCGATAAACTTGATGAGTGAATCCCTGAATGATTCTGTGCCGACAACACACTGGGACATGTAGATTGCCCGTACTGCATCCGGAGTACTCACATGTTTCGCGAGAGGAGGGGCATCCGGAGCGGGCTCTACTACCTCTTTTACTCCGTCAGAACGGACGTAGGTAATCTTGGGTGCTATGGATTCTGCCGCAGCGGCAGCACCGAGGGCTATGATAAGTCCCGCACCGACGACCGAAACCCCGTTACGCCATTTCGTTTTCATGGCGAGGAAAACTCTCGGCTGATGATTCCTCTTGTTTGGGTGCCCGATGCGTTTGCCCCAAGCGTCGGCGCACGACTATCCCAAGCGCAACGGTAAAAACTCCTGCGGCCAGGAAGAAAAAGGTGTCCCAGCTATTTGGAAATCCCAAGAATGGAAGTGCCGCCACAAAAGCACCTGAAAGTATGATGAGCGCATCGATAGTCATACCGCGAGTATACCCTGTGGAATACCCGGCTCCAAAGACATCAAAAGTGAACAACCTCCTTTGGGAATTCCACGGATATGCAACTACTTCGCCGACTCGATAATGACAACAAATTCGCCGCGGACACCCTTTTTCTTCTCCAATCTCTCTGCCAGCTCCGCAGGATTCCCAATAAGGATCTCCTCGTGCATTTTCGTCAGTTCGCGACCGATGGTGACCTTGCTCTCTGGCGCAAACTTTCCAAGCTCACTCAAGAGCTTCAGTATGCGGTGCGGGGACTCATAGAGAACGACGGGGAAAGTGCAGTGTGCGATATCCTTCAATGCCGTTTGGCGACCCTTCTTGTGTGGAAGAAATCCGAGGAAAAGAAATTTATCCGTGGAAAGTCCGGCGATAGAAAGTGCTGCGGTCAAGGCAGAAGGCCCCGGTATTGCTTCAATGATTGCATCCGGAAGATGTGCGCGGACATGCGCGACAAGGCGTGCTCCGGGGTCCGAGATTCCGGGCGTTCCGGCATCCGACACAAACGCCACGTGCTCCCCCGCTTCAAGACGCGCGATAATTTCGTCCGCTTTTTTTATTTCCGTTGCAGCATCGAGCCGGAACACTGATTTCTTAAGCCCGTAATGCGCGAGGAGCTTGGAGATGACGCGGGTGTCTTCCGCATACATAACGGTCGCCTCTTTCATATTCCAAAGTGCCCGAAAAGTGAGGTCGCCGAGGTTGCCTATTGGTGTCGCGATAATCGAGAGTTTTCCCATAGTTATGAAAAAATGTTCGTACGAAGTTCTTCTTGTGTGGCCACCACAACGGCCCCTCGTCTCTGCAAGGCCTCAGGAGCGTTGAGCCCCCATCCTACTCCAATCATAGGAATACCGACAGCCCGACAGGCTTCAAGGTCGCGAATCTCGTCACCCACGTAGATAACCCGAGACGAGTCAATATGATGCGTTTTAATTGCCTGCCGGATAGCCCACGCCTTGCTAAATACCCCGGACCCCGCATGCACAAAATTAACTTCCACTTTTGCTGACTGAAGTGCACGTGCAATCACCTCCGGGAGATTGGACGATACGATTCCCACCACAATCCCCTGCTCGCGTATATCTCTGATGAGCTCCGGCATTCCCGGAAACAGCCGGATGTCTACTTGGGAGACTTTTGTACGCCATACCCGTTTTTGCGCGCGATCAAGTCTTCTAATTTTGAAAATATTCCATAGAGGTATCCCGAGTCGTTGAGTAAGAATTTCACGCGCGCTCATGTGGCGAAGCTCCGGAATTTCCTCTTGGCCAATTGGCTTGAATCCAAATTCGCCGCTCAACTCATTCAGCACGTCCAGAAACAAAAAACTGTTCTCGGCAAGCGTGCCGTCGAAATCAAATAAGATAGTACGGTACGCCATGGTTTATATTTACATTGACTGTTGCACGCCTCGCGCATTCTCGCCCGTCCAATCAGTGTGATATTTAGAAAGCGACACTGTAATACCTTGTTCTTTTGCAACCTTAATGATTGCCCCGACACAACCCACGAGCTCTTCCGGGTCATCCCGTAAATACATACCGCCGACAACGATTTTCTTCACCCCCAAGCCCTTGAGGAGGATTGTCATCAAATGATTAGACGCTTGTATCGATTGCGCCATCAAAGGTGCTTCTAGCATTTGTTCTGCTTTCCTTACCGAGCCTTCAACGTACGGCCGTAGCGGATCCGCCTCAGTTATGTTCTTAAGATGTCCGTGCCGGATTTCAAGCGATTTCTGGCGCATAATTTTTTCTTCTGAGGTTGCTTCCGCATACCAGTCACTACCGGATAACGCTTGATGTGATACGTGTGGGTCAATATAACCAGCTCCTGCGGAAGTCGGTATTATAAAGATGCTCGTTTCAACACGGCTGATATTTTCTTGTAATCTTTGGCGCGCATCTTCCAAAAAAGCCTCTTCCTCAAACAAAAACATCGGCGCAGCTCGATTATCCGCAGCTGAATTCGCATGACGTATTGCTCCCTCTTCAACGAAATCGTACGCGAGAGCGCGTCTTTCGTTTCGCTCGCTCATTCTTGATTTAGAACCGTAAAAGGGATGTACAAACGCCCGGATGAGGCCGCCGTTTTCGCGGATTCGTTCGCGGAGAGTCGTGAGGCCCGATGCATCTAAACCCAAGGCCTTTTCAATGACCCTATCTACCCGCTTTTCGTCGGCTTCAGAGAGTTCGAGCGGTTTGAGACCAATATCCTTCTTGGTAATAAATTCTCGCATATTAGTCCGCAACCTGTTCGGCGACTTTATATATGTCTCCCGCACCCATCGTGATAATGAGATAGCGATCGTCGTAGCTCAAAAGCTTGTCGCGGACAAGGTCAAAAGATTCAAACGCTTCCGACGTGCCCCCATAGCGACGCGTTGTCTCTGCCACTGATTCATTGGTAACACCGGGATCCGGTGCCTCGCGCGCCGCATAGATAGGTGCGATGAGGCTTTCATCCGCTTCGGCGAGAGCGCGCCCGAATTCCTGCATGAGGCTGCGTGTCCTGCTGTACAGGTGCGGATGGAACGCAACAATGATTTTCTTTTCCGGAAACTGTTCACGCGCAGCGACAACAGTCGCGCGGATAGCGGTGGGATGATGCGCGTAGTCATCATAGACGACAGCCCCGCTCGGTGTCTCGCCCTTGTACTCAAAGCGTCGCCACGAGCCTTTAAAATCTATGAGTGCGCGGTCGGTATATTCCTCCTGCAAATGCGGGAAAAGAGCTCGTGCGGCAGTCTTGGCGGCGCGAGCATTCATCCGGTTGAATTCCCCTATCTGCTTGAGGGCAGGCACGGTTTGCGTCGTGTAATCGAGTATGGGTGCGACCGCATCCGAAAGCACCGCGGCGATGACCGGGTCGTATGGATTGGTGATGATGATGCCGTGCGCGGGTACGCGAGCAGCCGCCTTTCGAAACGTGTCTTGCAGAGCCTCGAGAGTGGGAAAATAGTCGGTGTGGTCGAGCTCGATGTTGGTGATGACGAGAATTTCCGGCGATAGTTTTAAAATGTGGTCACGGTATTCACACGCCTCGATTACGAAGAAATCCTCCTTGCCCGCCAAGAAATTCGAACCGCCTGCCCGGCCAGGGAAGTCCCGCACGATGGAGCCGACGATGACCGTGGGTTCCTTCTCGGCGTATTGCAAAATCTTTGCGAGCATTCCCGTGGTCGTGGTCTTTCCGTGCGTGCCCGCGACAGCAATAGTGCGCGCAGTACGCGTTACCTCTCCCAGTGCTTCAAAATACGACATCTGCGGAATATTCATTTCCCGCGCACGTACACGCTCGACATTACTCTCCGGCACCGCATCGCTGTAGATGAGGAGCTCGGTATCCGCCGGAATGAGGCATTGGTCGTGCCCGACACTTACCTGAATACCTTTTTGTACGAGCATCGTGACCACCGGTGATTCTTCGCGGTCGGAACCCGAAACTTCATGAGCTGTGTAGTCCAGGTATTGCGCGAGAGCCGACATCCCTATACCCCCAATCCCCACCATGTAAATTTTCTTATAGTGCATATATCAAATCACCGCGTCTGCCGCCGACCTGCCCCGTAGCCACGCGAAGCGTGTGGTACCGGGGTGCCGACCATGTAGATTCGAGATGGCATACCGATGATTATGAATCACGCGCAGCCAATGGCAACCCTCCAGGGAGTGCCGTCAACAGGTGCACATCTTTATTCGATGTGCCGCTTTTCTATGACTCGAAATACTCGTCATGAAAATCGGGAGCTATCGCCGTACGACAAAAGAAGATACAATTACGGAGTGAAGAATCCGCAGAAAAAACCGAAATTCGATTTCGAAGAATTGAAAGCAGCTGCGACAAGCCTGAACTCAAAATTACGCAAGAAAGTATTTGAAGAATATTTCGAACGCTTCGAAGAATTCCCTTCCTATCTCTTCGATAATGAGAACGGCATTGATACTCGCCTACAGGAGACCATCAAAGATTTGCAGAGTGACCCCGAGACGTCCAAGACAATGCGCAAAGGTATCGAAACGCTTATGCAGCGTCTCCCATCTGCCTGACAATTGCTAGAAATTGGTCATTGCGGTCGTACTCGTTTTTGAACATTCCGAACGATGCGAATGCGGGACTGAAGAGAACACTTCCCCCTCTCGTGTTCTCGCGAGCGTCTTCGACCGCGCTTTGCAAATCGTGCGCTTCCGTATAGGAGACGCCTGCTGTCTGTAACTCTTTTTTCAACCGCTCGCTTCCCTCATAGTTGGGATGTGAGAGAACAATAAGGTGCGGTACGCCTTCTTGTATCGCCGAGACCAATTCATCGAGTTCAAGTCCTTTCTCTGAACCCCCCGTGATGAGCGTAATGTCTTTTTTGCCTGTATGAAGTGCCTCGAGTGCTGCAATCGTTGCCTCGGGCGTAGTAGCGTTGTTGTCGTTGTAGAATTTCACTCCATGTAATTCACCCACGAATTGCAAACGACCCTCGACGCCCTCAAATGATTCGAGACCGGACTTGATTTCTTCAAGAGATAGACCGAGTGCATGCAGTGCGGCTGCGGCAAAGGAAGCGTTCTCGCGATTGTGTTCTCCGAGAATTCGCAGCTCCCAATCTGCAGGTATTGGCTCGGGAATTCGCGCTTGTGGAGCCTTAATCTTTTCAAAAATATTCTTTCCGACAAACAAGGCGTCACCTTCTTTCTGGTATCGGAAGATATTCGCCTTATCCGCAAAATACGTATCCATATCGGGATAGTAATTTTGATGGTCCGGCATAAGATTGGTAAACACGGCGATGTGCGGGCTGATGTTCAAATCTCCGAAACCTTGTAATTGCCAAGAATCGAGTTCAAGTACCGCAATATTACCGGCCTCGATGTCGGGGAGCATCGCAAGCGTTGATACTCCTCTCACATTCCCACCGAGGAATGTTCGCCTATTCGCGCGAATGAGAGAATGGTAAATCATGTGCGAGACGGTGGTCTTGCCGCGTGTACCAGTCACGCCGACGATTTTTGCTCCCGCTTCCATCGCATACTTCGCGAAGAGCGCGGTGGACATGGCGACGGGGACGCCCGCGGCATGTGCGGCGGCAATTTCCGGCGAATCGAGCCGTACCCCTGCGGATTTAATAACGAGGTCGCATGTTTCAAAATCCTCCTTGATATGTCCCCCAAGGTGATATGTGATATTCGGATATGTTTTGAGTTGTTCAATCGATTCTGCAAGTTGTTCGGCTGTTTTTGTGTCGGTCACCGTGACACTCGCTCCGCACTCCGACAAAAATGCCGCGTCCCCCATCCCGCGCCCGAGAAGCCCGAGCCCGAGGAGCGTAATCTTCTTGCTCTTGAACGGTACAGTATATCCGTGCATGCGCTTTAGTAGGATTTATATTCTTTCTCGAGGAACATACCGAGCCGCCGGAGACCTTCTTCTATCTTTTCCGCATCGAGCGCATAGCTGAAGCGCAGCCTGTCCGGGGCGCCAAACCACTCGCCGCTATACGTAATCAATTGATACGTGTAGTAAAGGTCGTGCATCGCGCGCGTCGCGTTTTTAATCTTGGGCAACACATAGAAAGCACCTTCCGGCTTCCACAAGTCGAGCCCTAGGTCAGACATACCCTTATAGATAATGTCACGACGTTTCTCCCAGATTGGCACGTGTGCTGCCACGTACGTAGGCCGCTCGCCCATCGCGGCGAGTCCCATCGCCTGACTCGCAATCGAGGTATTCATAGAGGTATGCGCTTTCATCTCGACGACAGCCTCGACGAGTGCACGGTCGAGTGTATGAAAATATCCGAGACGGAAACCGCACATGGCGTAGGTCTTCGAGAAAGAATTGATGGTGACGACACGCTTTCCTTTCAAAAGATAGTTCTCCCGCACGTAGATGAGGTCTTTGTACACTTCGTCAGAAAGAATATAGATCCCGAGGTTGTTGCAGAGTTCTTCGACTTTGCGCAGCGTCTCCACTTCTTGTACCGTCCCCGTCGGATTGGAAGGCGAATTGATGATGATGGCACGGCATCCTTGGACGGTCCGCTCAAACGTATCGAAATTAATCTTGCCTTTCTCCAGGTCGTAGAAAACGGGCGTCATTCCGGCGAGTGTCACATTGTGCGGATACGAATAATAGTAGGGGCGAGGAAGCGCGACACGACCACCGGGGACTGAAATTGCGCGCAGTACGAGGTCGATTGCTTCAGACGCACCATTGGTCACCACAATCTCGTCAGCGACGGCGCTTGGGTATTCCTTGGCAATTGCGGTACGAAGCTGCTCTTCTCCCTGCACCAAGCCATATTTAAAAGATTTGAAATGTTCGAGCACTTTGAAAGCGGCTGGTGGTGGTGGCAAATCAGGTTGACCGGAGCCAAATGATATAAGACCAGTTTCCCCGCTTCCCTTTCCAATGAAAAATGCCGGGCTCGCAATTATTTCGTGCGTACGCATAGGGATTACTATACCACTTTACTTCCGTGAACGACGTTCTGTAATGAATCACGCCCCACCCTATAAATCTTATCCACACCCGATCCTCAACATCTTGTTTTTTTCAGAGCCATAATGGTAACCGCATAGAACACGTAGGTGTGTCGGTGAAGTAGGGTGCCCCGTCTCTTCCTTAAAATTACGAAGAGTAGGAATTCCCTCGCTATCGCGTAACCGTAAAGCCGGATCCCGCACATTACCCCATACCCTGGGGCTACATCGGCTCGCGCCAAGTCATCTCTGGGAGGTCTCCACCTCGCAGGTACTTTATGACCCCGGCATGAGCCGGGAGTTTCGATGCGTGCGCCCTCTCTCGCGAAAAAAGAGGTTATCCGATCAACCACAACTTACATATGGGGAACGACCTCATCACCACCATTACCAAACGTGACGGCTCGCCGCAGGATTTTAATCTCACGAAGATTGAACAAGCGATATACAAGGCGCTGAAAGCCACGGGGACAGGAACGGAAAAAGATGCGAAGAAGGTGGCCGATGCAGTATACGAAAAGCTTCTTTCAATCTACGTTCCTACCGGAACAAAACCTACTGACAAAGATAAAAGCCCGACCGTCGAAGAAGTTCAAGACCTCGTCGAGTTGGCACTCATGGAATCAAAATTCCATGAGGTAGCGAAGGCGTATATCATCTACCGCAACGAACACGCAAAAGAGCGGGAGCGGGAGATTTTCAAGAAACGGATGAGTCTCAAGCCGTATGAGTATCCTGAACTCATCGAATACGTGGACGCCATCCGGCACTCGTATTGGCTCCACACTGAATTCAACTTCACGAGCGATGTGCAGGACTTCAAAGTGAATGTCTCGGACAAGGAGCGCAATGCGATAAAAAATACGATGCTTGCTATAGCGCAAATCGAAGTGGCCGTAAAGACTTTTTGGGGCGATATCTACAAACGCATGCCGAAACCTGAAATTGGCGCAGTCGGTTATACCTTTGCGGAAAGCGAAGTGCGGCACCAGGACGCATACGCGCATCTTCTGGACATTCTCGGCTTGAATGACGAATTTAAGAAAATCTCGAAAATACCTTCCCTCAGCGAACGCGTACAGTATCTGGACAAAGTACTTGTGAGATCCCGCACGAACGAGGACCGCGAGTACGCGCAAGCAGTGCTTCTGTTCTCTCTTTTCATAGAGCATGTATCACTCTTCTCGCAGTTTCTCGTGATGATGTCTTTCAACAAGTTCAAGAATCTCTTCAAAGGCATCTCCAACGCCGTGGAAGCCACGTCTAAAGAGGAGCAGATACACGGACTTTTCGGGATCGACATTATTAGACTCATTAAGGTCGAACACCCCGAATGGTTCGATGAGGCCCACGAGAAACTCGTCTATCAACTTTGCGAGGAGGCGAATAAGGCAGAAAGCGACATCATTGACTGGATATTCGAGGCGGGCGAACTCGACTTTCTACCTGCAAAGACAGTCAAGGAGTTCGTAAAGAATCGGTTCAACAACTCACTTGAGAGTATCGGCATGAAGCGAATCTTTCCGATAGACGAGCGTCTCTTGGATGAGACGTCGTGGTTCGACGACGAAGTCATCGGAACGAAACACGGCGATTTCTTCGTAAAACGTTCCATTAATTACAATAAACGGAGTGCGAGCGTAACGAGCGCAGACCTCTTCTAATTCAAAAAATATGAAATGGCTTAACGAACACAGCAGAGCATTCTTGGCTAAAGGGTATTTGGCCAAAGGAGAGACGCCGGAGAGACGCATCTCCTTTATCGCTCAAAGGGCCGAGGAAATCCTAAAGAAGCCCGGGTTTGCGGAGAAATTTGAAAAGTATATGTCGGAGGGGTACTTCTCCTTGGCTTCTCCCGTATGGTCAAACTTCGGATTAAAGAAAGGCTTGCCAATCAGCTGCTTCGGCTCTTATATCCCCGACGATATGGGCCACATCCTCTACACGCAAGCTGAGGCCGGGATGATGAGCAAATACGGAGGTGGGACATCAGGATACTTCGGAGCGCTACGCGGACGCGGGGCCGGAATCACCGACAACGGTATCTCCTCGGGCTCCGTGCATTTCATGCAGCTCTTTGAGACCATTGTGAACGTGGTGAGCCAAGGGTCTGTCCGCCGTGGCCACTTCTCTCCCTACCTCCCTATCGACCATGCTGATATTGAAGAGTTCTTGGATATCGGCACCGAGGGCAACCCCATTCAAGGATTAACGCATGCGGTCATTGTCCACGATACCTGGTTCAAAAAAATGATGGACGGAGACGAGGCAAAACGAAAAATTTGGGCCAAAGTCCTTGAGAGACGGGGACAAATAGGATATCCGTACATATTCTTTACCGACAACGCGAACAACAATACCGTTGATGTGTACAAAGATAAGAAGCTGCGCATCTACGCGAGTAATCTCTGTAGCGAAATCATGCTTCCCTCCAAAGAGGACTGGTCCTTCGTATGCTGTCTCTCGTCAATGAATGTGCTCCATTTTGACGCATGGAAGGACACCGACGCGGTCGAAACGCTGGTATGTCTTTTGGATGCGGTTATGACAGACTTCATAACTAAACTTGAAGGATTGCGTGATTCCGACAAAGAGGAACACCAGCTTGCATTCTCATTCATGCGACGTGCGTATAATTTTGCGGTCGCGAATCGGGCGATTGGCATCGGAGTGCTCGGGTGGCACTCGCTCCTCCAATCAAGAATGATTCCGTTCGAAAGCCTCGAAGCGGGCAAACTCAACGTTGAGGTATTCAAGACCATCCGAGAGCAAGCGGAGGTTGCTTCGCATAAGCTCGCAGAGGACTACGGAGAGCCCGAGGTCCTGAAGGGGTACGGACGCCGCAATACTACACTCATGGCGGTGGCACCGACCACTTCTTCTGCGTTCATTCTCGGCCAGGTTTCGCAGAGTATTGAGCCTGTTTGGTCCAATTGCTACGTCAAAGATATCGACAAGATGAAGGTCACTATCAAAAATCCGTTTCTCGTCGAACTTCTTGAGAAAAAGGGCAAGAACACCAAGGAAGTCTGGGGTGCTATTCGTGACAATGACGGGTCGGTGCAACACCTGGAATTCTTAAGCGAGGAGGAGAAAGCCGTCTTCCGTACCTTTGCGGAGATTGACCAGTCTGTTGTTATTGAACAAGCGGCGGTTCGACAACAGTACATCGACCAGGGGCAATCGCTCAACCTCATGGTAAGCCCCGATATATCTCCAAAAGAAATCAACCAACTCTATATACAGGCCTGGAAGCAAGGAGTAAAAAGCCTCTACTACCAGCACAGCATGAATGCGGCGCAGCAACTGAGTCGCAAGAAGGTCAATGCCGCCCGACAATCTAGTCGCAAAGATGCTGAAGTTTGTGTAGCTTGCGAAGCATAAAGGGATTTTAAGGAAACATTCCGGGTCACCCGACTGACTTGCACCGAAAGCATAAAAGAATACAATGCGCATCCACGGTTGATTGTCCCGAGCGACTAAAAGAGTCGAGGGAATCCGCAGTTAGAAAAAGCGGATAGGAAGTGGAGTTCGATTCTCCTACTGTGCCGCAACGGTAATGTCCCGAGTTTATTCGAGGGAACAAGTCCGGCCATCATCATCCGTCTCCCGAGCAGGAACCCATGCACGTCTTCGACGACGCATGTATTACGAATCTCTGCTCCGGGCAGAGATTTCATTTTTATGTAGATAAAAATGATGTCGAGTCGAGCACGACTCGACATAGACAGACTTGTGCAGACAAAAATAAAATCATGAACAAAACATATATTTCAATGGGGGCTTTCGTAGCCATCGTTATCGGAATTCTTTTCGCGTTGAGTAGTTCCGCACAACCGGCCACGTTGTCTGTGGCGACGACAACGCCATCTGAGGTCATAACAACAAACGTTGCGACAACCTCAAAATCAATCCCGACTTCCTCACAAGGTACACAAACTAAAACTACGGCAAGCACGACCGCAACCGCCCCCGAAACAATTCCGGCTCCGACGCCAAACGTTACACTCTCTGTTGCCGGAAAATCCTACGCCGCCTTTGCGCCAATAGATTCGACTGTTCTCGATACGATGCGCACTCTTGCATCCGCTAGCGATTTCACTTTTTCAGGTCGCGACTACCCTTCGCTTGGGTTCTTCGTGGATTCTATAAACGGGCGGAAGACCGAGAAAAGCTACAACTGGATACTCTACATAAACGGAAAACTATCCAATACCGGAGCTTCTCAAACGACACTCAAAGCGGGCGACGCTATCGAGTGGAGGTATGAAAAGAATTATTAATTTATTGGTTTTAATTTTTAATCGTATGAACATCCGTCTTGCTCTCGCCGCGCTCTTTGTATCAATTGTTATCCCGTTTTCCGCATATGCACTGGTTGTCGATACGACTCCTCCCATAATCACGGCGCCTATTGGCCAGACATTTGCAACAACAACGATTCCAGCAACCCCATCATTAATCGCAGCAACCGCGACGGATGAGACAGACCCTGCTCCTGTTATTACCTACACTCCGTTGACGTTTGGCCTTGGAACAACTACGGTCGAATGGACCGCGACGGATGCGACTGGTAACTTCTCGACCACAACTTCCCAAGTCGGTATATACACGCCTGCCCCAGCCGAGACAGCAACAATTCAAATTTACATCGACACAGTCCTTGCTACCTCCGCCGTTGTCGCCCTCCCCGCTTCCGGCTCACCCGATGTAAGCCTCACGCCCACCGTAGGTGCAGCTCAGACAGCACCCGCCCGCTCTGCGATAGCGATGCTTGCATCACTCGATACGCAGACAAGTGATTTTGATATCACTCAGCTCGACTATTTCGGTTTTCTTGGGTTCCAAGTGAGCTGTGTTTCGATTCCTTCGAGCACTTCCACACCGCTTTGTACACTCTTTCCTCCTTCGTGGCTTTTTGCGATAAACGGCTCAGCACCCACTGTAGGCATGAGCGCGGTGAATTTGAGCGACGGTGATGTAATGCAGCTCTACTACTCGTACGCGAGTTCACGCCAAGTAGTCGTCACGAGCGCGTCGGTCGTCACGGGGACTCCATTCACCGTCGAAGCGCAAGAGCTCGACCCTGCGACAGGAACGTATCACGCGGCGACCGGCTTCACCGTAGATGTGGGAACTGTTTCCGGCTTTACGTTTACTACACTCCAATCCTCTCCCGTGGATTCAAATGGGCAAGCGATGTTCACCCTGAACGCAACGGGTACATACGCGGTCGCCATCCAAGAAGATTATGATTTCCCATCAACCGCATTTGTCGTCAGCGAACCGCCGCCGCCTTCCAATCCGGGCGGCGGAGGTGGAGGCATTGTGCATTTCCAGCTCAATGTACCGAATGCTCTTGCGTACCTCGCATCAAAACAAAACTCTGACGGCTCATTTAATGCGCCACTGTATTCAGATTGGGTTGCTATCGCATTTGCCGCATCTGACCCTGGCGAAGCGAAAACAAAATTGCGCAATTACCTCCTCACTGCATCGCCGACACTTTCGAGCGCAACGGATTATGAGCGACACGCGATGGCACTCATGGCACTCGGTATCAATCCATACTCGGGCACACCGACGGACTACATTGCGCCGATAGTCGCAGCGTTCGATGGCATACAGATTGGCTATACGACTCTTGCAACAGATGACATCTTTGCACTTTTCCCACTGCTCAATGCAGGATATAGCGCGAATGACGACATCATCAAGAAAACGGTCGCTTTTATTCTCTCAGCACAAACGACAAGCGGGAGTTGGGATGGAAGTGTGGATGTCACCGCTGCTGCAATTCAAGCTCTGTCCCTCGTCCCGTCCTTGCCGGGAGTTTCAACGTCGCTCTCAAAAGCGGAAAGCTACTTGCGTGCGCAACAACAAATAAACGGCGGCTTCGGCAATAGCTTCTCTACGAGCTGGACTCTTCAGGCAATCGCCGCCCTTCAACAACCCGCTTCAAATTGGTCTCCAAGTAGCCTGACACCCAACGACTACCTCGCCTCACTTCAGCAATCGGATGGCGGTGTAGATGCGGCAGCAGTAAGCGCAGATAACCGCGTATGGGCAACTGCCTATGCAGTCCCCGCAAGCATGGGGAAGACATGGAGTTCCCTACTCTCATCTTTCTCCAAACCATCGAGTGCGACAGGAGGCGGGAGTGTACTCGGAAGCTCGACTTCCACCTCGGCGACAACCACACTCGTCTCAACAGCAACGACCACACCCGTCACAGCGACCTCGACACCAGACATCATTGCCACCTCAACACCGCCGACACCAGAAGTTGTTCGTGCTACCAGCACCGTACCAACCAGTACAAAGCCAGTTGTGAAGAAAGTAACCCTACCGAAGAAACCCGCTCCGCCGGTCGCTTCTACCACTACAATCACATCACCAACGATATCGGGTCAGGTCGCTGCTGCAGGCACAGTTGATACAAAAAAAGAAGGCTTCCTCAATAGCATCTGGCGTTCACTCACCTCGTTCTTCTCTCGCCTCTTCTAGGCGAAAAGTGGCCCGTACATATCGTCTTCAATATCAATGCGGAGTTCCTCGGGATTCACCGTATCCAAAAATTCTGCCGGGGCACCTTCAATGACTACCAAAGGTTGCTGCTCTCTTCCCTCGCCCATCACAACGGTCGCCGCTGTTGCTAGTGAATCCGCAACGTTGGTCTGTGTGATGTTCATGGTGCGACCGAATATGTCGGGCGTCCCGCGGTAATCGTGGATTCCACTGAAGCCCGCGTATCCGAGTGCAACGCCGACGACTCCCGCACGCAGCGGTGCGACACGGCTGTCGGTAATAATCACTCCCAATTCTCTTATTCTGTAATTTTGCAAAAGACTAGAACGAATCTTGCTTGCAGCAGCAAAGGAATCTTTCGGTAAGAGAACGAGCTTCCCGTTGCCGTTTGAGTCGTCGATGCCCGCGTTCGCCATTGCCATGCCGTCCTTAACGGTAAGCATGACGTATTTGGTGGGAACTGCCCGCTCGCTCTCGGAGCGGATGAGTTTTTCTTTTTCCTCGTCAGTAGAAACGACGGCCGTCCTTCCCTCCGACAAAGCGACGATTTTTGAAGTCACCGCAAGAACCGAACGGTTCTCGAGATTTGGAATATGGTCGATGATGAACTGAACGAGTTCTTCGTGTTCTTTAAAAACGCGCGTCCGCACCGGCGTTACCTTCATGCCGTCTTGTCGCGTAAAAGTTTGAGTCCGAGATACGAGAGTGGTGTGTATGCAAGTCCCATTGCCACCTTGAATAGCCACCACGTGATAATAATGCGGACTATAGTGGCATTGGAATAGACGCCGTAGAAAGCGATGACCATGAAAAGGACTGAGTCGAGGAGCTGCGACCAGATGTTGGAGATCATAGATCGGAGCCAAAAGTATCTCTCACCAATCTTTGAACGCACCCAGAAGAAAGCGTACACGTCTTGGAATTCAGCAACTGCAAAGGCTACGAGTGAGGCAATCGCGATACGAATCGACACACCGAAGATTTGCTCGTAGCTTGCCTTGGCCCACATCCCCGCTTCTGCCCACGGCACTGCAATAGAGATAAGTGAGTAGACGAGGAAGAGTGCTGTCGCAATGAAACCGCAACGTACAAAAAACCGCGACATCTTCTTTCCATACACCTCGCCGATGACGTCGGTCGTGAGAAAGACAAAAGGGAAAGAAAAGACCGCGACGGAGACATGGAGTCCGAGAATGAACGGCATTATCTTTAGACCCAAGGTATTCGCTGCGAAGAGCGACGCGAGATAAATCGTGAG
>CAMTYD010000051.1:0-6992 GCA_947085915.1 uncultured Parcubacteria group bacterium | reverse complement strand
TGAGTAGTATCCCCCGCTGATTGCCACCGTCTTGATGCCCGCCGCCCTCCCCGCTTCTGCCTCTTCGGGTGCATCTCCGATGATGAGCACTTCATCTTTTTTATAAGGCAATTCCTTGAGCAAATCAACAAGTTTTCCTGCTTTATTCTTTGTCTCCATGGTCGCATGGATGTCGTTGCCAATGACGCGGGAGAAGTACGTCTCTATGCCGAGCCTCTTCAGTTGATTCGTGATGCCTTCAATAGTGTGATTGCTGAGAATAATTGCCTCGATGCCCTGCTGGGCGAGAAAATCGAGCAAAGCCCGTGCCCCGGTACGTGTCCGTATTTTTGCAATGCGGGGTTCGTACAAGGCATGGAACCTTTCTTGAATGCGTAGAGCATTCTTGTCCATTTCCGCCTCGCTAAATCCTGCGGCGATGAAGAATTTTCTGACCGGCATCGTGAATATCTCCCGGTAGGTTTTCATATTGATGGGCTTGTGCCCGAATTCCTCAAACAGCTCTTTGTCTACGGCGACCGTAGCTGCTGCGTCTGCGATGAGAACTCCGTTCCAATCGAAGACAACGAGTTTTATCATACGCTGGTGAAGTAATTTACGGCGTTCCTGAATAGCTGGAGCCCCGGACCTTCGGTCGGAATGGCTTTTCCGTTTCTGACATATTCTTCTTTGTGCCACGTCCAATGTGGCAGCTGCGTGAAGCGTACGGCACGCTCAGGATGCGGCATGAGTCCCAAGACACGGCCATTGTGCGATGTGACACCTGCTATGTTTTCCAATGCTCCGTTGGGGTTTGCGGGCGTCTTGAAATGCTTGGCTGTCTCCCCTTCCGTATATTTGAGTGCTATGGCACCGTCCTTTTTCAGCTGTGCGATAGTCTCCGGCGGAGCGTAGTAATTACCTTCCCCGTGGGCTACCGGCACCGAAAGCGTTTTGATTCCTTTGAGCCACGGACTCTCGCCGGTGACTTCCAAATCCACCCAACGGCATGAATAGCGACCGGAATCGTTGGTGAGAAGCGCGCCCGGGACGAGCCCCGCGTTGGTGATTATCTGGAAGCCGTTGCAAATCCCTATCATCAGGGTGTCGCGCTTCAAAAATTCTTCAATGGCTTCGCCCAAGTGCTGCTTCAGGCGATTGCCATATGCCTTGCCGGAGCCCGTATCATCGCCATAGGAGAATCCACCGGGCATCACGACTATCTGAGCTTTCTTGAGAAGCGACGGTTTGGCGATGAGGTCGTTGATGTGGACGATATCGGCAGTAGCACCGACCGACTCGAATACGGCCTTTGTCTCGTCTTCCGTGTTGAGACCGTATCCCGAGAAAATGATGACGTATGGTTTTTTCATACTTACCATTGCTTGAAGAACGACCGGTAACTTTCCGTCAGAGTTGAAAGCGGAAGTTCGACCTTTGAATCCGGAAGTGTGATGGAAAGTGACGCGGCTTGTACAACTTCGCCAATCAGTGCAAATGACACACCCTTGAACACCTTCTCGAATTCTTTCTGTGCTGTGCGGCTGACGGAAACAAGGAGGCGTCCCTGACTTTCGGAGAAGAGAATCGCTTCAGCGCTCTTGGCATTGCCCGGAAGTTTCGAGACATCTACCTGTGCGCCAAGTTGTCCGGCGACCGTGGACTTTGCGAGTGCGATGCCGAGTCCTCCACGACCCACTCCGATTGCAGATGCGATAAGACCCTTTTGAATAGCCGTAGAAACAGCGTCATATGTTTTTGCGTTCTTTTTTACATCGACAACAGGCACGTTTCCATATCGGGATTTCGTAAATCCCGATATCTCAGAAGCGCCGAGCTCATCGTGGGTCTCGCCGATTACATAGACCAGGTCGCCGACGCGTTTGAAATCTATGGTCATCGCTTTTGTCACATCTGGTATGACTCCGATTGCAGAGACAAGAAGCGTCGGGAGTGCCGCAATGTGGGTAGATTTCCCATCTACTGTGAATCCACGGAAGTCGTTGAACATAGAATCTTTTCCGGAAATAAATGGTGTGCCGTACGCAGTCGCGATGTCGTAGCAAGCTTTCGCCGCCTGCTTCAGCTCATAGAGCCGCTCAGGCTTCTCAGAAGACGACCAACAGAAGTTGTCCAGAATGGCGAGGTAATCGCGCGATGCACCTGCAGCGATAGCATTGCGGACAGCGGTATCAATCGCCGCTGCCGCCATCGCATAGGTATCGAGTGCCGAGTACCACGGCGTGTACCCGTGAGAGAGCACGACGCCTTTTTCTGAACCAAAGACGGGCTGTATGACTCCTGCATCGGCATTTACCCTGCCCTTGCCGTGCAATGGCTTCGTGACCGATGTCCCCTGCACTTCGTGGTCATACTGTTGCGAGACGAAAGATATCGAACCAATATTTGGTCGTCCCAACATTTCCAACATAACTTTCTGCATATCGGGATTTCGTAAATCTCGATTTAGCATATCGGGATTTCGTAAATCCCGATATGGTTTGCTGCTTTTTTGTTGTTCGATTGGGCGTCCATCGTGCAGGAAATCGAGTGAGATATCGAAAATGGTCTTTCCTTTGTGGCGGATAGCGACACGTTTTGATTTTGTAAATTCCCCTATGCGGGTTGCTTCGACATCGTGTCTGTCGCAAATCCTTTTGAATGCTGCCCACTTCGCCTTGGGTACCGCGAGCGTCATGCGCTCTTGAGATTCTGAGAGCCATACCTGCCACGGCGCTAGGCCCGGGTACTTAAGGGGGATTTTTTCGAGGTCTACTTGTGCACCACCGCTCTCTCCCGCCATTTCCCCTACCGAGCCGGAAAGGCCGCCCGCACCGTCATCGGTGATGCTCGAGTAGAGCCGTTTATCACGCGCTTCACGGATGAGCGCGTCGGAGAGTTTCTTCTGGGTGATGGGGTCGCCGATTTGCACCGCAGTCGCAGGAGAGCCTGATGAGAGGGATTCTGAGGAGAACGTGGCACCGTGAATGCCATCCAGCCCGACGCGGCCACCGAGCATGACGATGTAGTCGCCCGGCTTTGCTTTCTTTTCGTACAATTTCTTCGCACCTTTTTTGCGAGGTATAAGACCGACCGTGCCGCCGAAGACGAGTGGCTTCCCTCGGTAGCTTGGGTCTACGGCGATAAACCCGAGCGGTGTCGGAATACCACTTTGATTGCCTCCCGCATTGATGCCGCGAATGACACCTTCAAGAATGCGACGTGCAGGCAGAAGCGGCTGCGTCTTTGCGATGTCACGGAAGAGCTCGGTCGTATCATTCGGATCGGCCACACAAAAGCCGTACACATTGGCAATAGGCTTCGCTCCTAGCCCGAAGCCGAGACAATCGCGATTCACACCGACAATAGCGGTGACAGAGCCACCGAATGGATCAAGACCCGAAGGAGAATTGTGGGTCTCTACCTTGTGCGTAATCAAATATTTCTCATCAAACGCGATCGCTCCGGAATTATCTTTGAACACAGAGACACAGAAATCTTTCTTGCCTTTTTGCTTCCGTATTTTTTCAGTCGCACCTTTTATATAGCGTTTATATATTCCCTCCTTCACCTCATCAAGCGGGTCTGCAAATAT
Organism: uncultured Parcubacteria group bacterium; assembly: GCA_947085915.1. Lineage (GTDB taxonomy): Bacteria > Patescibacteriota > Minisyncoccia > Phycocordibacterales > UBA2100 > UBA10103. Next base: position 3,418 of record CAMTYD010000051.1, on the reverse strand, counting down.
CGTATGCTTACAGTGCTCTGACCACGCTTGCGCGAGTGATTCCAATTCGATATCAGTCGGATTGCCTGACCGGCCAGGTCGTTTTTGTTTCGCGAAGTATTCGCGAATGACTTTCAATTGCTTGAGAGAAAGCGCGAGGGGGCCGCGACGCGTACCGTCCTCATTTGCTATCCCCTCTTTGCCGATGCGGGATAGTTCTGCATCATCTACAACAAGGTTTACTTCGTCCACAGCTGTATGCTCGTGCAATTCAACACGTGGAACAGTGATTTTGAAATCAGAAGTTGTGGAATGTACGTTTGCCCGCTCGATAAGTGGATTATGCAACTCGCGTGCCATCGCTTGCGCTTCCGTTTCAGAAATTGCGCCCTTCAGAAATAAAAAGTAGGAAGAGTACACGCCTGCGCTTCCGAGACTGCGGCCGAGACAATCTTCTATCGTTTCGCGTGCCGTGCGTCCGACATTATCCGTAACACCCGGAAGGTACCCCACCTCGAGGGCGTACGAAAAAACCGGTGTGGGGATTTTTTCTATCGAAGATAGTTCGGTGACAGGATGTGTGAGGCGCTCTGCTGCGCGCTGGAGCTCGCTCGTGGTCAGCTCTGCATCAATCGTGTACGCCTGAACGTAAGAAGCGCCTTCGAGGGCGCTTTGAGGAAACAGGGTTTTGAGATTGCGGAGGAGGCTTTCGGCGCGCGCGTCTTCTACTTTTGAAGATACGGCTATCCGATGTGTCATAAGCCATAATACTACTATTGACAGAACAAGTCAACTGTCTCGTATTGGTAAAGTCCCCTCTCCCATGTATGCTCCTCGCATGAACCCCGTTAGAAAATCAGGTAAAAGTTCCCTCAAAGTTTCGACGCGCCTTTCTAATGGGGTGAAGAAGCAGAAGCGCGAACATCTCGTCTTGGCAGGACTCCTCAAAAAGCTCGCGCCCAGGATAGGCGCACGCGTACTCCTTGAGCCTGAATGGAACATCGCGGGACAAATTCAGTATAAGAACGGTTCCAACCGCTACTTCCGCTACAACACACTCGACCTCAATCCCGTCGGTGCTTCCGACATCGCCAAGGACAAAGATTACGCGAATTTCTTCATGGCACGCATGGGATACCCGACCGTTCGTGGAAAATCCTTCTTTTCAGATGAGTGGTGCAAGGCTATCGGTTCGAAGAGAAATAGCAAAGCGGCATATGCATACGCAAAAAAACTTGGCTTCCCTGTCATCGTGAAGCCGAATTCGGGGACGCAAGGTACGGGTGTGACTCTGGTACATACCAAATCAGAATTCTTCCACGCGATGAAACAAGTTTTCAAACACGACCGCATCGCGCTCGTACAGCGACAAGTGCACGGGCGAGATTATCGCATCGTCGTCTTGGATAAAGAAATAATTTCCGCCTACGAGCGCATTCCACTCAATGTAGTCGGCGACGGTCGTTCAACCATTAAGCAACTCCTCGCGCGCAAAGCACGTGCATTTGTAGCATCAAGCCGGGATACGCAGATACGGATGAGCGATTCGCGCATTCTCACAAAACTCAAACATCAGAAATTGACCATGCGATCTATCCTCCCGCGTGGAGAAAAAATATTTCTCCTTGATAACGCAAACCTCTCGACGGGAGGCGATGCCGTAGACGTGACCAAAGAAATACACCCGGAATTCAAAAAGCTCGCCATAAAACTCACAAAAGACATGGGGCTACGACTCTGCGGCGTTGACCTTATGGTGGATGGAGATATCCGGGAGAAGCCGGAGAACTACTCCGTTCTTGAAATTAACGCCGCGCCAGGCCTCGACCACTATGTAAAGACGGGAAAAGCACAACAGAAAATTGTTGAGGACTTGTATCTGAAGGTGTTGAAAAGTCTCCAAAAATGAACTTGACGAACGACTTTTTAATCGTATAATCCTTAATTAGTACCGTGGTCACTACGGGTGAGTGTGACATCGCAGCTACAGCGAGTTGTAAATGTAGCAACAGAGGTACAGAAAGTAGGGTTTAAGATATGCAGAGCGGAATCATAGCTACCGTAGGGAGTGTTTCTCCCGACGGTCCAAGCGGTCCGTATGCTACGGCCGTTGCAAAAGGGGTTGATGGAACGATAACGTTTTCCCTCCACCCTCCCACATGGAATGGAACGATGGCACCTCCTCCCGGAGCAGCCGTTTTTCTCTCGGATATCTACATGCACCGAGTTGGGAATGTCGAGAAGGGCTGGCGTGCACTGAGCGCTCGCCTGGCTACCCCAGAAGATCTCCAGACGTTCAAGTCCTCAGAACTCCAGACGTGAAGGGATACAGACATGCAGAACGGTAGTAAGAAAAACGGAATTGAGTTCTACCAGTGTGCTCGTCGACTCAATATAAACAGCATTTGCGTTTATCTCGGGTCGAACGAGGGCGACGATCCATCCTTCGGGGTCGCTGTCGACGAATTCGGCGCGATTCTCGCAACCAACCAGATTCGGCTCGTCTGTGGTGGCGGGGGGCGCGGCCTGATGCGCCGGCTGGTGCGTTCCGTAATCGAGCATGGCGGTCAGGTGCTCGCGATTACCCCACAGTTCCTGGTGGAGTCGGAGGGTCGCGACACTTACGTACAGGAACAGATCATCACGGAAGGAATGCACGAACGTAAGCGGATCATGTTCGAGAGCTCGGACGCCTTCGTCGCACTTCCGGGCGGCGTCGGCACGCTCGAGGAGCTTGTCGAGCAATTGACTTGGGCACAGCTCGGTCGGCACAGCAAACCGATCGGAATCTACAATCACCACGGGTTCTGGGATCCCCTTCTTGAACTCTTCGCCCAGATGAGAGAACGCATGCTGATCACCGCGAAAGAGCCCATCCGGTACGGCGTTGCACACGAGGTCGCACAGATTATTCCCGTAATGTGCGGCGAAATGGAGAGCCTCGGTCGTGTTCACAAGATCGATCGTCAGGCTATCCAGCTCTTCACGAGAAGTAATCACCAATCGACGAGCTGAAGGCCTGAGCTCAAGATCGCTGATTCATTGATTTGACACAAGACCCCCGCAGTAGCATCAGCGCGATGCTCCGGGGGCCTTTAATTTTTATGACTTTTCCAAATCCACCCAGGTATATTTCAATCCGTTCCACTCTCTCGCTTCTTCAAATATCTTTTTTGTAAATATATCTTCGTAAAGTGGGAAAAATGAGTCGGCTTCTTTTTCATCGTCCACAAGCGTGAGGTAAAGCTTATCGATGTGCGGCAATGCCTGCTCATATATCTGCTGACCCCCACCAATATGCACTTCTGTTTCATCGAGTTCTCTCCCCTTTGCAATCGCTTCTTCCAGTGAAGAGGTGATGACGACTCCGTCATACGTCCAGGTAGCATCGCGCGTAACGACAATATTGATCCGTCCGGGTAAGGGCTTTCCTTGGGTA
>CAMTYD010000050.1:0-11567 GCA_947085915.1 uncultured Parcubacteria group bacterium | reverse complement strand
ATCACCAATCTCGTCACGGTGAACGCCTCTTCGACCAACGCGACTTCCACCACATTCTTCGCAACCCTCGCCTCATCGACGAATCTCTTCAGTGCGCTTGCGAATATCGGCACACTCACTCTTGCGAACGACCTCACCGTCGCACAGGGAGGAACCGGTGCTTCCACGTTGACCGGCCTTCTCCAAGGCAACGGCACCGGTGCATTCACCACACTCACCGACTCCTCAACCGTGGGACAGATTCTCCGTGTGACCGGTGCCTCCACGTACGCATGGGGAGCACTTGATCTCTCCGACACCGATGCAATCACGGGTGACCTTCCGTTCGGAAACTTAGCACAAGTCGCTGCAGGCAGTGTCTTGGGAAATATCACCGGCTCCACAGGAGACGCGACCTCGATTGCCACCTCCTCGCTCTTCGCAGGAACCAACGGACAAATCCTCGCGCGCTCCGGTGGTACCTGGACTGGTGTTGCGACGACCACATACTCAACCGGTCTCACGTATGCGGGAGGCAACGTGACACTCGACACCGCGTCGGCCTCCACCTTCGGTGGATTGACCGCGGCCTTCTTCTCGAAGTTCAACTCCGCGACGACCACATACTCCACCGGTCTCACGTACTCAGCAGGCAACACAACCCTCGACACCGCCTCCGCCTCCACCTTCGGCGGACTCACCGCGGCCTTCTTCTCGAAGTTTAATTCTGCCACCACCACCTTCGGCAACGGCATCACGTACACCGCAGGTGCCGCAGGACTCTCTTCCATCGCGGCCAACTCCATTCTTGCCAACGTGACTGGTGCAGCGGGCGTCCCGACTGCACTTGCAACCTCCAGCCTCTTCTCACTCACGGGTGCGACCACGATTCCGTATGCTTCGAGTACGGCACAGACGGCGACGCAATTGTTCTCGACGAATGCCACTTCTACCACCTCACTTTTTACCCCGACCCTGACCGCATCCGCCGCCGCTTTCGGGGGGACAGCAACTTCGACCTTCAATTCTCTAGGCTATCTGGGTATCGGCACCACCACCCCTCGCTGGGGTCTTCAGATTGCTTCCTCTACCTTCTCCCAGCTCACCCTCTCGACCGGTGTCGCCACAGACAATCACGTCTCATTTAGAAATGCCGGAGGATCCTTCTATATCGCATCATCGTCTCCTTCCACCTTTGCGACCTCAACCCTCGAACTTTTCTCCATCACCAACGCCTCGACCACGTTCTCCAAAGCCCTCTACTCGGGGAGTACCGCTACCTCATCATTCGCCAATGGAGTGAATCTCACGAGTGGATGTTTTGCTATCAATGGCAATTGTATCGGAGGCGCGGGTGTGGGTGGCGGCTATGCGACAGTGCAAAATGAAGGCTCCGGCTTGACGCAACGAAGCATACTAAATTTCCTCGGGACAGGCATAGATTGTGTTGATGATGGCGTAGATTCGACCGACTGTACGGTGAATGCCGGCGCGGCTTCGGCAGGAGGAAATCCAGGCAACATCCAATTCAATTCGGCGGGTTCTTTGGGTGGCAACGACCTCTTTACCTACGATTCTACAAACAATCGACTCGGACTTGGTACGAGTACTCCATATGCGAAATTCTCCATCCACGCAGTTGCCAACCAGTCCAACAGCAACGTCCTCTTCGCAATCGCATCATCTACGCTCGCCGCGACCTCTACTCATTTCACAGTGCTCAGCAACGGCAGGGTCGGCATGGGCACCACGACGCCGTGGGCATCACTTTCGCTGATTACCGGTGGAGCAAGCGATAATTCAAAACCTGCGCTCTTCATAGCGACAACTACTGGTCCATTTGGTAACGGCACAGAACCCCTTTTCTATGTGGGTGCGACGACGACAGGGGCACTCAACTACGCTCGTGTCGCAGTTGGTACAACGACAGCTTGGGGAACGGGAGGTCTGCGCGACCAATTTACCGTCGATGGTCGCATCTACTCGACCTGGACATATTTGCAATGTGAGGCTGCGGGTATAAGCGGTACGGGTGTTGCGGTTTCATCAGCGGACACTGCTGTCAACGGCACCCTGTGCGGCAACTTTGGTCAGGATGTCAACCTGGACTCATCAGTTTCTTTCCAGACGAACGCATATCCGGCTTACATACGCCTGACTCCTGGAATTGCCACATCGTATATTACCGGAGAAGGGGGAACGATACGCCCGTATGGCAACATGGCACCAGCAACATCGAGTCCGACGATGGAAGCCCGTGTGCGAGTTCCTAATACTATCGCCACGACGACACGCTTCATCGTGGGCTTCACCGACGAACTATATACAGCTAATCCAACCACGATGCCGGCCAACGGCGCGTTCTTTGCAGCATCTTCTACCAACAACTTCTGGATAGCCATTGTTCGTTCCGCCAACGTAGAGACCCGCGTGCAGACGACCATCGCGACTTCATCTACATCTTTCTCTCGATTTCGTGTGGAGTTATCTTCTTCTACGGCGATATTCCTTATTAACGGCAATGTAGTCGCAAATATTTCGCCTGCTTCAGCGCCGATAACCAACTTGGCACCTATGGTGCAGGCCGCAAACACGGGCGTCACTACTGCACTCCAGACCGCAGCCTCGGGTATTAATTCAATTGATATCGCGTATATCAAGACGTGGATTGACGACCCGCCGGGTGGCGGAGATTCTCCGAGTACACTCATGTCTGAGTCGGCATACGATCCCATACAGGGAGCGGATATAGCCGAAGCGTATCTTGCAGAGTCTCCAGGTGAACTTATTCCCGGTACGATTGTGGCGAATAGTACAAGTACCGCATACCAGGTGCGTCGCTCAATCGGTCGTTACGACTCCGACATCATGGGTGCTATTACCACATCGCCGCACACGGTACTCGGTCATGAGGCGAGTACCACGGTGCGTGTGGGAATGGTCGGGCGCGTTCCCGTGAATGTGATACTCGAAAATGGTGCTATCAAAAAAGGCGACCGCGTCACCTCATCTTCTATTGCGGGTGTGGGCATGCGCGCGGGACGCCCCGGCGGCATCGTAGGTCGCGCTGTGCAAAGCTTCGATCCGGACAATGGAGATGGGGTGTGTAATGCAACTCTGAAAGAAGAACTTGCGAGCGCGGGCGTAGTACTTCCTGTTGAGGAGTGTGTCGGGCAGGTCATGGTGCTCCTCGATTCCGATTTCGACATGTCTATCGGCGACATCATTCAGGATGTGGGTGTGCAAGCGACAGATGCGGTAGAGGCGATAGCCGACCTCGCGAATGCTGCATTCGGAAAAGGTGCCGAGCTCACCAAATTCGTCGCACAGCGCATCGTGGCACAAGTCGCCTCTATCGGTTCGCTCTTCTCGCGCAGCATCACCATTCTTGACGGAGGCTCACTCACGGTGCCGGCAGGAGAGAATCAGATGAGTGGGCAAAGTACGATGCCGGCGGGAGCTACATCTATCATCGTCTACAACGCATCGACTACGCAGCACTCTCGCGTATTCCTTACGCCGCGTGCACTCCTCGACAAACCGCTTGTGGTGACGGAGCTCCGCGATGGCGAAGGATTTGTGGTGAGCATCGCGGGTCCTCAAGCACAGAATGTGCCATTCGATTGGCTCATGATCACCACGTATGTAGTAGGGGATGCGAGCCAGCAGTCGACACTTTCCAGCGTTCCTCCTCCGAGCTCGCCACCACCTCCGCCTTCAGAGGAACCATCTCCTGAAGAGGCATCTCCGCCCGAAGAAGTGCCGACACCGGAACCTCAGTCTGCGCCAGAGCCGACTCCCGAGCCTGAACCAACACCCGAACCGACTCCCGAGCCAACCCCAACTCCTTTATCGGATCCAACAGACTCACCGGAAGCAACAGCGGATCCAATTCCGGAGCCTGCCCCTGAACCACCAGCAGAGGTACCGCTCAATCTTGATATATAAACGTTAGCCGCTGAACCTCATGGGTTCGAGGAGGTAACTACATTTCCGTATACACCAGAGCCGACAGACCTTTGATCACTGAATAGAGATCATCGAAGTTGTCTCCTTGGGTCATGATGCAGAGAGAGTACGCACGGTCTTTTTTGTAGATGATGCCGCAATCATGTAGCTGCCGTAATGCTGAGCGTCCGTTCATGTCGAGCTGCAATTCTCCGAATTTGTGAGCGACAGTGACTGATTCGGGGATCGACTCAGCCATTCCTCCGAATGCGGATTTGCTCATGATTGAAAGTGCCTTCTCTGAGTAGATACGTTGCAAGTACGATGCGTTGTAGAGGGTGCGGAAAATGTTGGCATAGGTTTTTGCGGTCAGGAAGTCTACGTAGTCATTTCCAAACGGGACATTAATACCGAGTTCAATGAGCGTTTGTCTGTAGAGAGCGTTATCAAGGCGGGCAGCAAGCATAGCCGCTGCATCGTTGTCCGAATCGGTGACCATATGTTCGATGAGCGTCTCTACTGAATAGGTTTGTCCGGGCACGAGGGGATTTTGCGGTTTAAATGTTTGATTATCGCTGTTGAGCGTACTCGATTTTTCATAGACGAATCTTTCGTTAAGGATACCTGGTTCTAGTTCGGCGAGTTTGAAGTACGTAATCATGAGGGGCACCTTGAGGAGAGAGGCGGGAGTGAAGGTGTCGAATTCATTGACCGCAGCCCACTGCTTAGTCTCGAGATCTCGTGTCCATACGGAAATACGTTTCGCCTTCCCGTTTTTTAGGTAGAGATTCACGGCATCGTTGAGTGATTGATCGAGTGCGCGCATACGAACCACGCTCTCTCCATACTGCGAACATCCGAGCGATGCGCTCGTGAATTCGTATGCTTGCGCGCACTTCTCCCGTCCGTATACGTTCATTAAAACAAGTATGCAGATTACGCATATCATACCTATCGCCACAAGCGGTATCCACAGGTTCTCTCGTTTCAGATACGAATGCATACTGCAATGCTGTCGATAGTAGCATAGCGAGCGAGCTCGCGTATGTTTCGCGATATACTGTACCTATTATGTACGCAGGAGTCCGGTATGGAGTCGCATCATCCGTACTTTTGGGAATAGTTCTGCTCGGTGCGTGTGTGGCATGGGCGGACGAGTTTACTTCAAATTCATTCCGGGTCCTTGACCCGGTGATGACCCCTTCAGGATTCGCAACGTCTACAAGCTTTCAGCTTTGGAGCAATCTTTCGGAAGTGGCGGTGGGGACGAGCACAGCGACTTCGTTTAGCCTCGGCGGCGGATTTTTGCGGTATCCATTCGCGTCTACTCCATCGGTTTCCGCGACGGGAGGAGCTGCACAGGTCGCATTGTCGTGGGGCGCGTCGAGCGGATACGGCGGCTGGACGGCATCTGGGTACAGCGTCGGGCAATCGACCACCTCGGGAGGTCCCTATTCGTATTCGTCGGTGGGAGCAGTGACCTCCTCAACACGTACGGGTCTTTCCAACGGTACGACGTATTATTTTGTCATCGTCGTAAAAGATTCTTTCGGTACCTTTATCGCGACCTCAACCGAGGTATCTGCAGCACCCGCATCATCGGGCGGGAATAATAATTCCGGTGGAGCAGGAGGTGGTGGTGGAGGAGGGGGTGGAGGGGGAAGTGGACCCATAAGCAGTGCGCCTGTTGTAAATACAGGAGCCTCGGCGGTTTTTGCCGGGCGTGCGTACCCCAAAAGTACCATAACGCTTCTTAAGGATGCGCAAGTTGCCGCGACCACCGTTGCGGGTGCGGATGCGAAATTCGAAATAAGCCTCTCCGGACTTTCTGCCGGCAATTATGTCTTCTCTATATACGGTGAAGACAAGGACGGCAATCGCTCGTCTCTGCTTTCATTCCCCGTGAGTGTCACCGTTGGTGCGAATACGAGCGTGAGCGGCATTTTCATTGCACCGTCCATCGCGGCCGACAAGAGCGAGGTGAAGCGGGGCGACAACATAACCTTTTTCGGTCAGTCATCGCCACAATCCACTATCGTCATTGCGGTGAATTCCGAAGAAGAATTGTTCGCAAATGCACAATCTGACACGAGCGGCGCGTATCTTCTCAATTTCGATACGTCAGTGCTCGAGATGGGCGATCACTCCGCAAAATCAAAAGCCTCTGTGTCGGGAGAGATAAGCTCATTTAGTAAAGCGGTTGCGTTCAAGGTGGGAACGAAGAATGTCGCTGCCGTAGAAGAGAAGAAAGAGCAGAAGTCTGTGAATGACCTCAATGGAGATAATCGGATTAATCTCGTAGATTTCTCCATTTTAGTATATTGGTACCAACGTCCCCTCACCGGGGCGGGTGTAAAAGTTGATATCAATCGCGACGGCAAGGTCAATCTGGTCGATTTTTCTATTCTTGCGTCTCACTGGACCGGATAATATGAATCTACTTCGCACACCTCCCGTTACTTTCTTGCCGCTCGCAATTTGTTTTTTCCTATGCCTCGTTTTTCCTGTATTCGCAGCAGAAATAATCTCCGTCCGCTCTTCAGAATCACTCGGCGTAGGAGATGAATTCATCGTATCTTTTGTGCTTGACGCGAAAGGAGAGTCGATCAACGCCCTCGAAGGCGAAATTCAGTATCCGCGGGATATATTGACTCTGAAGGAAGTTCGCGACGGGAATTCAATAGTAAACCTTTGGGTCGAGAGACCGCACGAACAAAACGGTACCATTCGTTTCGCCGGGGTAACTCCGGGAGGATTTGGAGGAGGCAACGGAGAACTCTTTGCTGTTGTATTTTCGGCACGACTGCAAGGAGAAGCAAATTTCTCGCTCAGCGGTACCCGTGCACTCCTCAATGATGGAAAGGGCAGTCCAACGACACTTCGTCTGTACGCCGCGCCACTTTCGATCGCGGCGCGTGGTAACGGCGCGAGTGTAGCTCCCATGGACCTCGACCATACCGAACCAGAATCATTTGTACCTTCTCTGGGGAGTGACCCCAGCTTGTTCGACGGGAAATGGTTCGTTGCGTTTGCAACGCAGGATAAAGAATCGGGAGTGGATCATTATGAAGTTGCCGAGCGTGTAGGGTTTCGATTTCCTCTCTTCCAAAAATTGGATTGGAGGAATGCGACGAGCCCTTTTGTCCTCTCTGACCAATCGCAGAGTTCGTATATATATGTGAAGGCTGTCGATCGCTCAGGTAATAGTGTCATCACGCGGTTATCCCCCGTGCATGCGCCATTTTACTTTAGTGACATCACTCTTGTCGCTATACTGCTAGTGTTGATAGGGACTATTCTTTTCTATGTACGCAAACGCGGAACCCTTCAGACGCATTGAATTATTTCGATATACCATAGCTACTTTCTTTGGAGTCTTTTTCTTTGCGTTTGCAAGTACCGCACAAGCTGCAACGCTCTCATTTTCTCCGTCTTCCGGCACATACTCCGTCGGCGACACCATATCCATTTCGCTCAACGTCTCAAGCACTGATCAGGCCATCAACGCCGTGTCGGGCACGGTAGATTTTCCTGCAGATATATTACAGGCAGTTTCTGTTTCCAAAACCAACTCAGTTTTGACCTTGTGGGTGCAGGAGCCCGTACGCTCAAACGCCGACGGTACGGTGACTTTTGGGGGAGTAGTGCCCAACCCTGGATTTACGGGTGCGGGAGGCAACATCATCACCATCAGCTTCCGAGCGAAAGCCTCTGGCACGGGAAAGCTGACTGTCACATCGGGGGAAACACTTGCAAATGATGGAAGCGGCACGAATGTTTTGAAAGGAATTTCTAGCGCCACGCTTACGGTGGGCGAAGCAAAAACTAAGGCAAAGGTGACACCTTCAGAAAAGAAAGAGACTCCTGAGGAGAAGCCTGTTGTCGAGACATCAGCAATTGCTACAGAGCAGCTCCAGATTCCCATCGTTACGAATGTTACCAAGAGTGTTGCTCTCGGGGGCACCGCTCAGGTTGATGGCTCCTCGATATATCCTGGTGCGACCGCACGCCTAACGCTGCAGGGAAATAGTGGTCCGGCACTCACGCCCGAAGCAGTCGTAGGAGAGAACGGCGTTTTCGCCATCATGCAGGTACACAATCTTGTTCCGGGCGATTACATCGGCTCGGTCATCATTGAGCAAGATGGCTTGCAGAGCCAGCCGTCGGGTTCGTTTGTCATTCGATTTGAGGACAAGCCGTTCCTCTCGCGCCTCTTGGAATTGTTGAGCCAGCCGATATTCCTGACCCTACTCGTTCTTATCCTCACATTTATACTCGGGTTCATCTCCGGACGATATTATGTGAGATTCCGCCGGCACATGCCGATGCACGATACATTGCACGAAGTGGATGTAGAGGTGCACAAAGCGTTCCTTAAGCTGCGCGAGAAGATTAATCGTTTGATTGCCGGGCTTGAGAAGGAAGGCGAGAACCGAGAATTAACTGCCGCAGAGAAGCGTTTCGTAGAAGAAATGGCCGGCACTATAAAAGAGACGGAGAAGAGTATCGAAAAAGACATCCGCAACGTGGAGAAATAAATGCTGCATGTCAAACGAGTTATTATTCCTCCTTGCCGCGCTCGTAGACATAGTCGTAGTGTTTATTGCCGCAAGGCTCGGACGTGAGTGGCTCCTCGGTACCATCCTTGTAAATCTTTTACTTATTGGGACTTTCGGTACAAAGCTCATTTCGATTTTCGGGCTTGTTACAAACGTTGGCAACGTATTCTATGCTTGCGTATTTTTGGCGACACATTTTTTTATTGAGCGATACGGAAAAGACGCCGCATGGCAGACAGTCTGGTTTGGCGTCGGCCTTGTGCTGTTTTTTACTGTGATGGCTCAATTTGCGGTCAATTACCAGGGCTTAGGGCTCAGTGATGCGGCAAACACGGCAAGTGCAACGCTTTTCCCGTTCTCGTCGCGCGTTATTTTCGCAAGCATGCTGGCCTACGTCTTTGCGCAATATGTAAATATTTCATTGTATGTTTGGATTCGTGAGAGAGCACACGGAAAGTTTTTGTGGTTGCGAAGTAGCGCTGCAAACATCACCAGTCAGCTGGTGGACAGCTCGCTTTTTTTCACTATTGCCTTTCTCAATTTGCCGGGACCAATGCTCGTGCAGGCGATTCTTACCGGGTGGCTCTTGAAGTCACTGGTCGGCTTGGCGGGCACCCCATTTCTCTACCTAAACGGATACCTTGAACGCAAGAAACAGCATCGATAGCCTATGTCACATTCTTGGAATGATGCGCACATGATTGGCACAGGGAAGTCTCTCCTGAAAGCCCTCTTTGCTACGCTTGGCGTTTTTCTTGCTCTGTTTGTGTCAACCCACATCGGTGGCGCCCTCTATGTTTCCTCTATCGCTGCATCATCCGCCGATGCTTTTCGTAGCGGTATAGAGCGCGACTTAACGTATCTAAAAGAACAGGGGGACGCGGTAGCGAGAGAGGAGCTCGTACAGCAATATCTCACCGAGGAGAATTCGGAAAAGTTGATAGAGACTCTTCGGGCAGAGAAAGAAAAGCGCTCAATAGGGCTCATGGGCGCCGCAACGAGCGAGGGTGTCATCATTGGACGCACGAGGACAGTAGGAAAACGTGGTGACAATGTCTTTCTTACAACCCCGATGGGACGCATCGTTGCAGAAGGAAAATCTGCTCAAAGTGTGGAAGCACCAATCGGATTTGACCCGCGGCAAATCTTCCTCACCACAGGTCGACCTATTATGCAGAGTGACCGTATGATTGGTGCTCTTTTCGCAAATTATCTCACGGACGATATTTACGCGGCGCGCTTTCGGGATACCTATTTAGCGCATGGAGTCGAAGTCGTTTTCTATAATAGAAATGGTGGCGTTTACGGAAGCAGTTTTTCTGATGGGGAAGTCCGGAAACGTATCAATTCATATTTTAACTCCGGTTCGGAATGGATTCGAAACGGAAGTTCGGGAAAAACGATTTCATTCAAGGACGGCACATTCTATCTCGTCGAAAATATTATTTTCCCCGGTCTTGAGGAAAGTCCGGGTGGAGCACTCCTTTTCATACCGCGATACGATATATCTTCCATCGCCAATGTAGTGACCGCTTTCGTCACGTTGCTGGTCTTTGTATTTTTCGCACTCTCGCTTCATCTTCGTGCACGTCGTAATGGGGAAGAGCGTGGGTGGCGATACTACACGCTCCTCTTTTCTGTATCAATTCCGGTACTCGCTCTTGCTTTTTTCGCTCTCCATCTCCAAAGTATAGGATATTCGCGACTCGAGCGAATTCCTTACACGCTCTACAACTCAACAATGCGTCTTCAGCCCGAGTCCGGTGTATACGACCTGGGATTCGAGCAACGCTTTTCTATCATCGTTGATACAGGCGATGAGGCTATCAATGCCGTTCAGGTCGGACTGATATTCGACCCAAAGGAAATAAAGGTAAAGGCACTTGAGACCGCAACCTCTACGTGTTCATACGCGATTGAAAATATCGTTGATACTGCTGCAGGTCGGGTAAAATTCTCGTGCATCCTTTTGAAGACCGGAGGGGAGAGAGGGTCACTCACCGTTGCCGACGTTGTTGTGGAACCACAACGTACCGGAACTTTTACGCTCGCCTTCGATAGCGAAATGACGAAAGTACTGGCAAGCGATGGGCTGGGCACGGATGTCTTACGAGCCTCTCAAGCTAGTACTTATCGCGTCGATACGTTCAACGCATCTCTCAAGGACGCCTCAGCAACGAGTACGGGAAGATCGTTTGTCGTGTTTTCTCCCACACATCCGAACGAGGCTCGCTGGTATCGCGAAAAGACCGTCCGATTTGTATGGCGGGGAAATCCGGGTGCTGTGTACAGTTACGCGTTCGACACATCACCTGACACAATACCCTCAAAAAAGTATACGACGCAGGGTAACGCAATAGATCTTGCCATTCCCGGCGATGGTATCTATTATTTCCACCTGCAGTTAATCCCTGGTGGCCCGATTGTTCATTATCGCGTACGATCAGATAAGACACCCCCCTCAATTATCTCGACTCATCTAAGCTCAAATAAGATTATCGCGGGCGACGTAGTGCGTGTTTCATTCGAGGCTCAGGATTTGAGTAGCGGAGTTCAACGCAACTACTACGTTGACCTTGGCAATCATTTGTTTCTCCCCGTCGGGTCTGAGCTTTTTATTCCTTTCTTGCAGGCTGGCGAACAAAAGATCTTGCTAAGGATATATGACGAAGCTGGTAATTATGCCGAGAAAACTCAAGTCGTTCAGGTCGCCGACTCCCCATAGCTTGCTCGTACGCACATGACGTCCTTGACTTTTTAGAGCGAGAGAGTATAATAGGCCATGGCAGCTAAAATTCTCGCAGAAGGATTCACCTTCGACGATGTCTTGATACGACCGGGCGCCTCTCAGATGGAGCCGGCAGAAGCATCGCTCAAAACTAAAATAGCAGGACTCGAACTCTCGGTCCCATTCCTCTCCGCTGCGATGGATCGCGTCACGGAGCCTCCCATGGCTATCGCACTCGGCAAGCTCGGAGGCCTCGGCGTCTTGCACCGCAACTGCTCAATCGAAGAGCAGGCAGCTATGGTACGTGAGGTGAAGAAGGCGGGTGTAGCCGCTGCCGCTGCATGTGGCCCTTT
>CAMTYD010000049.1:0-8534 GCA_947085915.1 uncultured Parcubacteria group bacterium | reverse complement strand
TTTTCCTTTTTTTGACTTTTTAATCTTCGGCGGGTATACTCAAAAAACAGTTTACTAGTGCACGCGCGGTTTACACCCTGCTTCCGACAGACACGGTAGAGCAAGAAGAAGGGCACCAAAGCGTCCATTTAAAATGTCAGAAGAAGAGAAGAAGGTTGTTGGTAGCGAGGAGAGCGAGGTAGTGCCTGAGAAGACCGGCCCGATGGCAGAGCTCATGGCTTCTGCCGGTTCGCCTCCTATTACAGACGATGTCGTAGAAGGCCCGGTGGTCGCCATCGGCCGCGCGCGCGTATTTATAGACCTCGCCCCATACGGCACGGGTATCATCTACGGTCGCGAATACCTCTCGGCACGTGAGGCTTTGAAAAACGTAAACATCGGCGACACCGTCACCGCGAAAGTCGTCGGGATGGATAATGCCGAGGGTTACATCGAGCTCAGCTTGCGCGAGGCTCGCCAGGCTGTCATCTGGAACGAGGCCGAGCAAGCAATGCAGAAGAAAACGGTCTTCGAGCTTGCGGTCGTTGATGCCAACAAAGGCGGACTCATCATCAATTGGAATGGTCTCGCAGGATTCTTGCCGGCGTCACAACTCTCACCTGCGCACTACCCACGCGTACCGGATGGAGATAAGGAAAAAATCTTTGTTGAGCTCAAGAAAATGATCGGGAGTAAATTCGAGGTCATGGTCATCACCGCGAGCCCGAAGGAGCAGAAGCTCATCTTTAGCGAGAAGGGCGCAGGCGTCACCGAGCGCGCATCACTCGTCGAGAAATACCATGTCGGAGATGCGCTCGAAGGAGTCGTCACCGGTGCGACGGAATTCGGCGTCTTCATCAAGCTCGAAGAGGGTCTCGAAGGACTCGTACACATTTCAGAAATGGATTGGGCGCTCGTCGAGAATCCAAAAGCCCGCTACAAAGTCGGTGAAGTGCTTAAAGTGAAGGTCATCGAAATCAAGGACGACAAAATCTCGCTCTCAATCAAGGCTCTCCTCGACGACCCGTGGAAGGCTGCAGGAGCGAAATACAAGAAGGATCAGCGTGTGGAAGCTGTGGTCATCAAATACAACAAACACGGCGCACTGGCTTCTATCGAAGAAGGTGTCGCCGGATTGGTACACATCTCCGAATTCGCGAGCGAGGACGATTTGCGAGCGAAGCTCGAACTCGGCAAAGTGTATCCGTTCACCATCACGTTCTTCGAGCCGAAGGACAGAAGGATGACACTCAAGCCAGTGAATTAGCTTACAGTTGGCAGCTTTTAGCTTGCAGAACCGGACTCAAGCCCCTTCATCATTCCCCCGAGCATCTTTTGCACTTCCAAAAGAAGGCTCTTGGCCTGCGCAAAATCTGTTTGGGGATATACAGATTCGGCAATAATAATTTGCGTTTCAAGTTCGGCAGCCGAACCGTCCGCAATGTGTAAAAACTGCAGAAAATCTTTGCGCGTCTTACGTCTTTTCCCTTCGGCAATATTCGATGGTATTGAAACAGCAGCCCGGCACATTTGAGACTGAAGACCAAACAATTCTCGAGGAGGAAATTTGTTTGTTGCTCGATATATCTCTTTCGCAAGTTCCACTGACTTCTGCCAGACAATCAACTCCTTGAAAGATGCGATGTGCATATTCCCTGCAAGCTATAAGCTACAAGCTGTCAGCTGTTAAATCGATTCATCCCTATCTGCGGGCCTTCGGTGACAACTGTCTCCAATGCTTCCGAGACTTTCTTGAAAATCTTCTTAAGTTCAGCAAGTTCTCCTGGCTTGAATTTGGAGAGAATGAATTTCACTACCTCTTCTTCGCCGTGCGGCTTCTTAAGCTTGCCACCGGGAGTCTCCGGCGAGACGCCGACACGTACACGGGTAAATTTTTTGGTCTTCACTGCTTTCATTATTGATTCAACTCCCCTGTGCCCGCCGCTTCCTCTATTGAAAGAGAGCTTGAGGCCTCCGATTGGCAGGTCGAGCTCGTCGTAGATGACCACCATGCGCTCCGCAGCCTTCTGACTTTTGACGTATTTCATCACCGCAGAGCCCGATTTGTTCATAAAGGTGTCGGGAGCGACAAGGACGACAGCAGTCTTACCTATCATGCCGCTCGCGACATGCGCTTGAGACTTCTTATCCACCTTCCACTCACCACATTTCATTTGAGAAGCGAAAAAATCAAGCGCCAAACGCCCTGTATTGTGGCGCGTGCCCTCATATTCCTCACCCGGATTGCCGAGCCCCACGATTACCCATGCCATATAGCGCTTCATACTATCAGACTTTCGCAAAGTCAGTCGAGTGACCGCAAACCGTAAAATTCCCAAATAAAAAAATTTTGTAATCTGAAAGTGAGCGCCGAAAATGTGTTTTGGATGAAAAAATTTTATGCAACATTGCAAACACTTGGTGTCAACGCCTTCGCGGCAGTAGAATGTCGCACATGAATGTTCCCGTGATGCAAGAAAGCTCATCATCGGATATTAAAAAAGACTCCCAGCACTCATTACTCGTCTACACAGTGGTCGCACTCGGTCTCGCCCTCTTCATCCGCTTCTTCATAGCAGCTCCCTACGTCGTTTCAGGACAATCCATGGAACCAAATTTCCATGATTGGCAGTATTTGATAGTTGACCGTATTTCGTATGACCTCGGAGAGCCTTCCCGCGGTGACATTATCGTATTTGACCTCCCGCAGAACGAAAGCAAGGCTCTTATCAAGCGGATTATCGGTCTTCCCGGCGAGACAGTAATGCTTTCCGGCCAGAGTGTCACGATAATCAACGAAGAGCATCCCCAGGGCTTTACACTCGAAGAGCCATACCTTGATTCCGCCAATCTTGCACCCAACACCGAGCTTACGATGAAGCTGACCGCCGACGAATTCTTCGTCCTCGGCGATAATCGCCGCGTCTCCGCCGACTCCCGCGTCTGGGGTTCACTCCCCCGCAAGGATATTGTCGGACGCGTACTTTTCCGGCTCTATCCATTCGACCAACTCAGCATCTTTCCGTCGACGTCCCGCTATTTAGAAGAATAATTTCCATACAATGATACGTCTCAAAGACACGCAGTACCCAAATACCGCCGCGTTCCTCGGCAACGCAATACGCATCGCCGAGTACTACGGATTTTCCCCGCTCGAAGGAATGCAACGCAATCCAGCGAATGCGGGCGCATCCAACAAGCGCGCAGTCTTGCCGCTTTCAAAAATTGAATCCGCGATAGCATTCGCACGGCGCGATGAGCGCACTCTCCTCTCTTCTGCGCGTAAGTGCATGAGCTGTCTTCCTACACAAGTAAATCTCCCTCCGGCATCCGCCACAGGGCCCATAGCTCCGCCACACAGCGGCACCTTGCTCGCATGGCGCACGCTTCCGAGTACGACGGGCATTCCTTCGGTGTCCTTCGAGCTTCACATCGTTGGCTCAACGAGCGCAATCGCCGAAGCGCTTCTCATCGTCGTCGCCAATGCGATAGCACAGGAAGCAGGTATCAATGAGCGCGCACTCGCCATCAACAACATCGGCTCATCAGATTCTTCCAATCGCTTCGTGCGCGACATCGGCCTCTATCTCCGCAAGCACATCGAATCAATCTCTCCGACACTTCGCCCACGCGCAGCAGTAGACCCGCTCGGGACATTGGTGCAGCTCATCGAACGCGGCCACCCGGCAGCTCCGAGAGCGCCACAAGCCATGGAATACCTGACCGAAGAAGAGCGCCGCAAATTCTGGGAACTTCTCGAGTACCTCGAAGTATTCGGATTGCCCTACGAGCTGAATGCACACATTCTCGGTAGCCGCGATTGCTGGTCGCATTCCCTCTTCGAAATATCGACCAACGATTCTGAGACGGGAGCACGGATACCGATTGCCTTCGGTGGTCGCTATGACCCGCTCGCAAGCCGCTTCGCGCGCACGCCTTCATCAGCAACGATGGTATCTATCACCTGCGAGGTGCGCGGCAAGACGCGCGTGAAGCAGGAGGCGCGCGCGCCGCAAGGGGAGGCACAGCCCGCTATCTATTTCGCACATCTCGGAGGTGAAGCGCGCCGCCGTGTCATTGGCGTACTCGAAAATCTCCGCAAAGCCTCTATACCCGTACACCAAGGCATCTGGTACGAGCGCGTCGCCGAGCAAATGGCGGCAGCCCGCACGCTCGCGGTGCCCTACATCCTCATCATGGGACACAAAGAAGCGATGGAGGGAACGATACTCGTGCGCGAAGTAGCGACCAATTCGCAAGACGCGATTCCCCTCCCTGAGCTTCCCAATTACCTCAAACGCCGCCGCATCGGACTCTGGAAAGAAGGAGTGCACGCATAAAAGCCACAGCGGACTTTGCTTTTCTGCCCCCTCGTGATAGACTTTCGCCCACATGTCTATAAACGCAGAAGTATCCAAAAGCGGCAACGAAAGCACGCTTTCTACCATTCGCAAATTCTCACGCCGCGTGCAGGGCACAGGCTTGGTGAGGACAGTACGCGGAGGCCGCTACTATGTCCGAACCGCCTCCAAAATCGTCAAGAAGAAGCGCGCGCTCAAGCTCATCAAGCGCCGTGCAGACTACAAGCAGCTCATCAAGGAAGGAAAGGTTGTTGAGGCTGCTCCCCGCCACGGACAAGGAAGCCGCCCTTCGTTCAACCGCCCCGGACAGACAGAGTCATCCGCTCCTAAGACAACAGAGACGACACCTGTCGCCGCTAAATAATCAACGAATGTTGGATATACGAACGACTCTACGTTCCGCACCTCATATGAGAGGAGCGGAACGTATTCCGTATGAGGAAATCGCAGAAAAGATACTCGGCACGAAGTATGAACTCTCGCTCGTCATCTGCGGAGATACGCTCGCACAGCGGATGAATAAGGAGTACCGCAAGAAGACCTACAAGCCCAACGTCCTCTCATTTCCGCTTTCCAAGACCGAAGGCGAGATTTTCCTGAATGTGCGCACGGCGGCGCGCGAAGCGCGCCGCTACCATGTATCCCTTCGCGACAGGCTTGCAT
Organism: uncultured Parcubacteria group bacterium; assembly: GCA_947085915.1. GTDB lineage: Bacteria > Patescibacteriota > Minisyncoccia > Phycocordibacterales > UBA2100 > UBA10103. Next base: position 3,531 of record CAMTYD010000049.1, on the reverse strand, counting down.
TTTTGTTTGTCCACGGGTGTTTTCATTTGAAGGGGCTCGATCATGGGCGTACAATGGAGGGACGAGAGCAGCGCATCTTGCGCGCCTTTCATATTTCATGCAACGGCCATTATACGCAGGAATAGACATCGGGACGTACCAGGTCAAGGTCGTTATTGCGACGCCCACAGAAAATTCCGAACTTCCCCTCTCTATCATCGGTACGGGCACCTCTCCATCGAGAGGTATACGGCACGGCTACATCATAGATAAGAAAGAAGCGACCAAGAGTATCCGCGAAGCACTGGGGCGTGCACTCGGCGCTGCTAAGGTACGGGTACGCAGTGCTCGGGTCGCACTCGGCGGCATCGGCCTCGACGAGATACGCTCCACCGGAGAAGTCGCGCTCACGGTCTCAGGCGGCATCGTCACCGAACGCGAGATTGAACGCGCCCTGCGTGAGAGCGAGAAGAAAGCATCGTCCAAATTGACCAACCGTACTGTTATTCATGCGGTTCCGCTCGAGTACCGTGTGGACGGCACCAAGGTCTTCGGCAAACCACTCGGCCTCCAAGGCACGCGGCTCACTGTCGATACGCTTCTCATCACAATGCTCACGCAGCACCAAGACGACCTCGTCGAAGCGGTTGAGGCAGCCGGAGTCGAAGTAGAAGGTGTTATGGCCGCACCTCTCGCCGCCAGTCTTGTGACCCTGACCAGAGCACAGAAGACGGCCGGCGTCGTCCTCGCCAATATCGGTTCTGAAACGCTCTCTGTCGTCGTCTTCGAAGACGACACACCTGTCTCGCTCAAAGTATTCCCGACAGGCTCGGCCAAGATAACGGAATCAATTGCTCTCTCTTTTAAAATACCGCTCTCCGAAGCGGAGAGCCTGAAGCGTGGCGGAGTGACCGGCAGCGATATACCGGAGAAAAAAATGGCGGTCATAGTAGGCGCACAACTCAAAGAGATGTACACGCTCGTCAATGCACACCTGAAGACAATCAACAGGCATCGCTTGCTCCCTGCGGGCATAGTCATTACAGGCGGCGGTTCGGGACTCACATCAGCCGCCGAAATTGCCCGCGCCGTCCTCCAGCTGCCTTCCCAGGTCTCCCAGGTCGGGCATATGCCGCGTTCCTCTGCAGTAGATGCCACTTGGGCGGTAGCCTATGGCCTCTGTCGCTGGGCCTACGCTGAAGACGCCTCAGGCCAGAAACAGACCTTCGGACAGGTCATAAGCGACGGTTGGGAGTCATTAAAACAAGGCCTGCGGAGTTTGTTGCCATAAAACAAAAGACCGTCCTCGATGGAAACACGAGGCCAGTCCCCTGTTTCCGCCGACGAGCGGTCTTTACTCCTTTTCTCTCGTGCGAATTTCTTCAATTATTCCCCTGGCAGCGATGCTTATGACGCATGTGATGAAACCGAGACTTGCGGCCGTCAGCACGGCCGCCTGAACCGATCTGTTCACTCCAGGCAATGGTTCAACCCCCAAAGCGAAAGCGCTGCAGACAGCGAGAAGGGCGAAAAAAAACCCGAAGATGCTCCAAATGTTCATGCTTGTCCTCCGTGGGTTGCAAAATGTGCATATCGCACACATCGTAGTATCCTCTCTTATTGATACTACATAAACCAGGTTTTGTCAAGCTTGCCCTTTTGCTGAAAGTGCTATTATGGCTTCACTATGACAAAACAAGTAAAACCGGACGTTGAGTCGTTTGCACGGATTCGAGTTATTGGCGTCGGAGGTTCTGGAGGAAATGCGGTCAATCACATGATGGCATCACACGTAATGGGCGTTGATTTCATCGCCATCAATACTGATGCGCAGGATTTACATAAGAACAAAGCAAAGCGGAAGATTCACATCGGAAAGACTCTGACACGCGGACTTGGTGCGGGCATGAATGCCGAACTCGGCAAGCAAGCAGCAGAAGAAACACGCGAAGAAATTCAGGAAGCAATCAAAGGTTCCGACATGGTGTTCATCACCTGCGGCATGGGAGGCGGTACCGGCACGGGTGCCGCACCGACGGTAGCGAAAGTCGCACGCGAACTCGGAGCTCTCACTGTCGGCGTTGTCACGCGCCCATTTGGTTTTGAAGGACAGCAGCGCATGCGCCTCGCAGAAGCCGGCCTCGCCGAATTGCGCAAAGCAGTCGACGCGCTCATCATTATTCCCAACGACAAACTCCTCGCCATCGTAAGCCGTGAGACAGGCATCAAGAACGCCTTCGCCATGTGCGACGACATTCTGAAACAAGCTGTGGAGGGAATCTCCGACCTCATCACCCAGACGGGAATCATCAACGTCGACTTCGCCGACGTACGCGCCATCATGCACAACGCTGGCTCAGCCCTCATGGGTATCGGTACTGCCATCGGCGAGCACCGCGCGGAAATGGCCGCACGCGCAGCCATCAATTCGCCCCTTCTCGAAGTTTCTATTCATGGAGCAAAGGGTGTTCTCTTCTCCATCGCAGGTGGTGAAGACCTCGGAATGCTCGAGGTACAGGATGCTGCCAACGTCATCACCGAAGCCATCGACCCGGACGCCAAGGTCATCTTCGGCGCGGTGACCGACCCATCTCTCAAAAAAGGTCAGGTACGTGTCACCGTCATTGCGACGGGCTTCCCAGAGCCTGGTGCTGCGCGTAATTCGCTCTTCGCTGGTTCCCAGCGCCTCCCAGGCAAGAAAGACCAGGATGTCCCGCCTGTAAACTCGCGGGCACGCGAAGAAATGAAGAAGATCATCGATATTCCCGTCATGTCGGAGAAGCCATCCATCAAAGAAATTCAGAAGCCGGAGCCTGCAAAGCCCACGATTAAGACCGAGGATGAGGATATCGATGACAGCTGGGGTGGATTACCGTCGTTTCTACGACGGAAGTAGGCAGTTAACAGTTTACAGTCGACAGGAGATGCAAAATCCTGTGGTATCCTCTGTTAACTATAAACTACCATCTGTAAACTCTTATGGATTATGAATTGGCAATAGTAGGTGGCGGCCCCGCAGGGGCCGCTGCAGCTATCTACGCTGCCCGCAAACGCATCAAGACCGTCATGATACTTGAAGAGTGGGGCGGCCAGAGCGGCGTCTCGTCTGATATTCAAAACTGGGTGGGTACTCCCTCGATTTCCGGCGCCGACTTGGCCGACAATCTCAAGAAACACGTCATGCAGTACGCCGGAGAGTTTCTCACGATACTCTCACCCGTCCGCGCAACGGGACTCAATCCGAAAGATATGTCCGTTGAGATAACACTTTCAAAAGGCGGGCCCATAGAAGCTTCAACCGTCCTGGTGACAACGGGCGCCAACAGACGCAAGCTCGAAGTGCCCGGCGCTACTGAATACGACCAAAAGGGACTCACCTACTGTGCTTCCTGCGACGGACCCCTGTATGCAGACAAAGACGTCGCCATCATCGGCGGCGGCAACGCCGCATTCGAGACCGCTCTCCAGCTCCTCGCATACTGCAAGACCGTCACGCTCTTCAATCGAGGTGACAGCTTCAAAGCCGATGAAATAAGCGTCGCCTCAGAGATC
>CAMTYD010000048.1:0-8103 GCA_947085915.1 uncultured Parcubacteria group bacterium | reverse complement strand
GTAGTGGGAGTTCCTTGGGGGAGGACCGAGGGAGAAGCAGCGAGGTGACCGGTTAAGTTGCCACTTGCAGTGAAGCCGACGGGTGGGTAGAGGCAGGCTGCGGAACCTGCGGAGCAGAAGGCGGGAGAGGTGCAGGTGGTGACGCTCGAGACCGCACAGGCGGCGTTGGTGTATTGGACGGTCTGACTGGAACAAGAGTAGAGCGGAGTACAGGAGACGGTGAGAGTGCCAGCGGGAGAAGTTCCGGCTGCAGTACAGGTGTTAGTCACTCCCCCGGCAGATGCGGTGCCGGTGTAATCAGTAGAAGAACTCGGAGAAACGCTGGTGCTTCCGGAGGTGTTGGGCGTAAGCGAGCCGATGTTGTTGATGGAGAACGTGGTGGCGTTGGAAGAGGAATATGAAAGAGTGGCGGAGGCTCCTTGCGCGACGGTGGTCGGCGTGAGCGAGACGGTGCAAGCGGGTGCGGCGGTCACGGTGACGGAGACGGAACCGTATGTGGTCCAGGAGGGATAGTAGGTGGTTTGGGCACGGGCGTAGAAGGTGTAGGTGCCGGCGGAGGAGGGAGTGAAGGTGTAGTACTTGGGACTGACGGGATTTGAATTGGACGTGACCGCGGTTCCGAGCGGTTGGTCGATGTTGGCGGATGTGAGCGTGTCGCCTGAGCCTGCGGTGAAGGTTGACCGGATGCCCGTGGACTGGCCGACGTATATGGAAGAGGAAGATGCGGTGACGGTCGAGGTGGGGACGGGTGGTGGCGTGACGGTGAGGGTGTTGGAGCACGTACCAGTAACATTATTTGGGCTTACCACAGTACCGGTGTACGTAGTCGCGACCGTAGGCGAGACGGTCGTCGAGCCGGAATAGTTTACGTAACCCACATTGGAAATATAAAAAGTAGAAGCGGCTGAAGAGGAATACGTAAGTGTTGCCGACGAACCGTATGCGGTCGGGTTGGGAGTGAGCGTGATGGTACAGGTGGGAGCGGCGGGCACATAGCTGATGACCATCAATCCTTGCCCACCATTTGCGCCCGTACCATATGGTGCCGCAGCACCGCCACCGCCGCCATATGCCGACCCTGCACTTCCGTCGTTAATCGGCGGATTAGCCCACCAATTGCTGTCCGGATTCACGTAATAATCGCAGTAGCCATTTGTGCCACCGCCGCCACCGCCGCCCGGACCGTACGAACCGTAGTACGCATCCATGCTTCCGCTGCCTGCCCGGCAAGAACCCGCATACCCGCCTCCGCCTCCGCCTCCGCTCGAGCCATTGGCACATGCCCCGCCGCCACCTGAGCCGTATCGATTGTTGCCGCCATTACCGGGTGTGCAGAAATAAATAGGGTCGTAATAATCGTCGCCGCCGGCGCTACCTCCGTTGGCGCCGCCGCCGCCGGCGCCGCCGTTCGCAACACCACCGACATAATTTCCGCCCGCACCGCCGTTACCGGACGGACCTGCGGCTCCTCCTCCGCCTCCGCCGCCGTAACCGCCCTGACCACCGGTGCCACCCGAAAGACGGGTCGTTCCTATACCGCTTGATGCCTGCCCACCCAGGCCCCCGGGTTGAACGTAATAGTACATACAAAGACCACCCCCGCCCCCCTTCGCCCCGATGAGAGATGAGGCAAAGGATGAACCGCCCAGCCACGTATCGCCTCCGGCGTTTCCTGCGCATCCTGTGATAGTGCCGGCTGCACCAACGGAAAAGTTGACCGTGCTACGTTGTGTAAGGGATACGATGGCGGAAGAGTACCCGCCGCCTCCGCCGCCGCTGGCGTATGTGGCTCCCGCGCCGCTCGTGCTGCCTCCGGCACCGCCACCACCAATAACCTCAATCGTGTTATTCGAATTGTTCCAATCTATCGGCACCGTCCACGTGGAGCCAGAAGTGAGGTACACGCGGCAGTTCCCGGAACCGATGTCGGTAAAAGCGATGCTGCTACCGCTGCCGCATACGGTCGCATATGCGAACTGTGGTGCAAAAAACAAAAGTGACGATACCATCAATGAAAAGAGGAGCGACTTCATCTCTACGAGTATAGCGTGCTTCGTTGCCAAGCAGAGGCATTAGTGTTAATATCCCGCGACATGGCACGCACATGCGACATAACAGGTAAGAAATCACAGGTAGGCGGCGGGTACTCCAACCGCGTCCGTGCGACCAAATTCAACCCGACGGGCAAGCGCCGCCGCCAGGTGAATCTCCAGACCAAGACTCTTTTCATTCCTGAACTCGGCAAGAAGGTCACTGTCCGCGTATCGGCAAAAGGACTCAAGACGATGAAGAAGCGCGGAGCGTTTTTGACGCTCAAGAAAGCCGGTCTCGTCTAACATCCGCCAAGGCAGCAGCGAATTTTTTCGTCTGCGGCACTTTCGCACAATATCCTCGCCGAAAAAATCTCGCGGCTGCCTTACTTTCGTACAACAGTTTTTCCGTCCGACACAAACGTAATCGTCCCCTCTTCGCATGTGTCGAGAGTCGGTATTTCAAACCGTGCGAATGTATCTATCGTCTGCTGCGCGGGATGACCGTACGAATTTTCACATCCGCGCGAATACATTCCGTACTCCGGATGTACGTAGCCGAGAAAGAGTGCGGAGGAAGAAGTCTTCGAGCCATGGTGGGCAGCCTTGAGCACATCGGATTTTAGATTCACTCCGTCCATCTGTACAAGATATCGCTCTACCTCCGAAGTCGTATCACAAGACAACATAAACGAGGTTGTGCCGTATACGAGTCTCGCGACGATACACCCGATATTTGTCTCGACTCGCGCCACATTTCTATCCGGAAAGAGAATCTCAAGACGGGCGCCTCCTCCGAGTTCAATTACTTGTCCGCGCCGTGCATCAAGGATTCGCGCATTTTCAGTTTCCACCGTGTCAGTAAATGTCTGCGACAGAGCAGTGCTCCCCTGCGCGCTCGACCGCACTACCATCCCCACATCGTACCGTCCGAGCACATCGATGAGTCCCGAGATGTGGTCTGCATCTGGATGTGTCGCTACCAGTACATCTATTGAGTGGTCATACCAGGGCATGACGCGCCCGAGCTGTCGCAGCACGGACGAATCAGGCCCTCCATCGATGAGCACTTGTCTGCCGCTCGGCGCTTGTATAAAGATCGAATCTCCCTGACCGACATCGAGGAAAGAGACCGTAAGAAGTCCCCGATGGTCTTCGCGAAGAGCCGCGTACCAAATGCAAAGCGTCGCTAGAAGGAGCACGAGTATTGCAGCACCTTTCACCTGGACACTCCTGCGCATGAGTAGAAATTATACAGTCACCGTGGCTTCATGATGACGGTGATATACTACGGCCATGTACGAATACGAAGCAAAGAAATTCGACCTCCCCACCTTAGACGGCATTTCTGAAGAATCCGTCAAACAGCACATAGGCCTTTACGAAGGCTATGTAAAGAACTTTAATGCAATTTCAAAAAAGCTAGCCGAGTACGCAAAAGACAGCGAGGGCAACGCCCACGCGCTCTCCGAGCTCATCCGCCGCAAATCATTTGAATTTGATGGTATGCGTTTGCACGAACTGTATTTCACACAGTTCGAAGGAGGAGCAAAAGAATTCAATGCGGAATCGAACCTCGGTAAAACATTTGAAACCGAATATCACGGATATTTCGTCGAGTACTTCAAAGCTATCGGCAGCATGCGCGGCCCGGGCTGGGCAATACTCTATTACGACCCTGTCGGCAAACAACTTCAGGCAGGTTTTGCAGGTGAGCAACATCAGGGACATTTCGCCACCTTGCCTATCATCCTCGCTCTGGATGTGTGGGAACACGCATTTCTCCTCGACTATGGAGCGCAAGGCAAAGGAAAATACATAGATGCATTCTTCAAAAACCTGAACTGGGGCGTGATTGAAAAAAGATTCGAAGAAGCACAAGCCTAGACGGCTGTGTGGAGAAGGGGGCTTGCGAGCTTTTTAGCGTGGTATCCTTAGGGGATTAGGATAATCATTCATTAATATTATGAAACTCGACAGAGCTATTTTAGTAACGTTCTTGGGCAATTATTTGATAAATACCGTGCTCGCAGCGGTCGTCGCCCTCGTCCCGGCTTCAGCCGCCGGCGGGATATTCACCGCGCAGTACATCACCTTCGTCGTCCTCTCGGCCATCCTCGTCGGCATCCTCACCTGGTGGTACGGTGCACGCAGCCTTAAAGCCGGGGCTATCTTCGGTGCGATAGGCTTCGCGGTCGCTATCGTCACGGCATTCGTGACTGGCGTCTCAGGAGTCTTGGCACAGACAGGCTCGCTCTCGGCAGTAGCAGGAGTCCTTCCGAACTTCTGGCCATTCCTCTACAACTCGTCCACTCTGGTCTTGGCGGGCTACTGGGTAATTCCTGCAGCAATCATGGGTTGGTACATGCAGCCAAAAGCAGCACCGATGAGCGGCGGAATGTAAGACGCTATTGCTTAAGTCAAAAAAGCCGTTCAGTTGAACGGCTTTTTTGCATCTAAGTAAAGAGTGGATTATCCTCTACGTCGTCCGAATCAACCCAGATAGTGTACTTTTCGGTGGTCATCAGCGGGGCAAGTTTGTATTTCCCGGGCATTTTCTCGACGATAAAAAGTTGTTTGGCTGATACCAGCTCTCCCTTTGGATGAGGCACTGAATCTAGAAAAGCATCCTCCTTGCCCTCCCCCGCAGCAGCAGCCTCTTTCCTGTCTTCTCGCCACTTATCAATATCTTCTTGCGGAACATTGGCATCACGTACGTACTTTTCTAGCTTGTCGCGCTTTATAAATACTCTGTCTCCTACATTCCTCGCCTTCTCAATCTTCGCGTCCCCCATTCGGTGAACATTGTCTGTTGGTTTATCAATACTCATGACCCCAAGCTAGCATAGATGGCTCGCCCTCACGAATCGGTCTGTGGATTCTTTTCGGAGTGGAACCTGAGCCACCAAAGAGCGCCGTAGGCGACTACTAGCCACCATGCACTAAATGCACTTACAGATACCGCAGCAAATGGGAGTGCCGCGAAGAACTTTGCTATGCCGATGATGTACGCAAGCAGCACGTATGCGGGAAATGCGAGCGGCACGGCGTACGAGCCAAAAAGCACGCCGCCTATCGCCGCAATAAATGACGCGAGCATGGCAAACGGCACGGGCAGAAGCGCCAAGAGATTCGCGGGAAGTGCGACGAGCGAGAGCTGACCGTTTTGATAGAGAAGGAGCGGCAAGACCGTGAGCTGTGTCGCGAGTGTCGAAGCGGCTATTTCACGCACGCCGAATTTCTCGGTAAACCACGTGAGCCGCGCCGCAAACATGGGCGTAAAAGAAATGAGTCCAAGAGTTGCAAGCGTAGATAATTGAAAGCTCGGGTCGAAGGCGAGCTCGTATGGATTCCAGAGCACCATCAGAAATGCGACCACTCCCAAGATGCGACCGGCGAGATAGCTCCGCCCTGTGACACGCGCGAGTACCGCAATGAGCGCCATCGCTCCGGCACGTACGGCACTCGCTGCCCCGCCCGACATGAGGACAAAAAAGAGCACGATGAATCCACTCGCACCAAATTGGAAAAATCTTGGCAGTGAGGTGAGTATGTAGGAAATCGCATTGATAACGATCGTGATGTTGTACCCGGAGAGTACCACCATATGTATGAGCGATACACGCTGGAAATCCTCTGTGAGTTCTTTGCCGATAGAGCGTTTGTCCCCTACCGTAATCCCACCCGCAAGTCCGGCCTCGGGCTCAGGAAGCACCGCTGCCTCACCCTCGAGATACGCACGCTTCACTCCGATTGCCGCAGCCTTTAGTATGTTCCCCGCATTTCCTTCCGTTTTTTGTATCTGCGCAAAAGCGAGCTGGTACCCGATGCCGTCTTTTGCGAGGTATTCGGGATAGCGGAACTGTCGGCCAAGACCCGTATCGAATGCCTCGGGAAGCCGAAGCGTGCCTACGGCACGTACATTGTCCCCGTACGCGACATCCGCATGAGCAGGCACGGAGGCAAGCACGCCCGCATCTACCGGAATGGTACTGCTTGCAAGAATGAGTCGTTCGACGTGCAGAGAAATTCGAACGCCCATATCGCGCGCATCCGGCTCCGCGGTCACATAGCCCTCGAGCGTGACTTTGCTATTGATGCGGTCGGTAAGGATCGAGTCACCAGTCAAAGTCGCCATATGCATGCGCGCAATTCCACCAGCAAAAGAAACAAGCGCGACACAGATAATGACAAACGTCTTCAATCGGGAACGGTCAAAAAATCCGAGGAGGAGTGCGTTAATCGCCAGCAGTAGCGAGAAAGCGACAACCCATAATCCGAGAAGAACGAACGAACGCGCAAAGACTCCGAGCAAAAATCCTCCGACCACCGCCCATAATATCCTCGACCCCATTCCGTAAATCGTATCAAACGAAAGCCTCCCGGGAACAAGGTCCAGGGAGGGGCTTCAGTTTCGCGTCGAAACGCGTTGGATGCAAAATATCAGGCGCTCTTGTTATCGAGCGTCGCTAGCACTGCAGTGCCAGACTTGGCAGCCGGACGGTCGTAGGTTACCCGATTCACTGGGTCCACATCCGGCTCGTACATATCCGCTTCGGACAAATTCGGTTTTGGCATATCGTCTTTTGAACCACCGAATAATGCCGCAAAAACCTGGTTTGAACCTCCGCCCGAACTTGCGTGGGGCTTCATATAGATGGACATGATTATTACCCTCCACAGTTGAATTCACTTCTGGGTGGAGCGCCGTACATGGATATGTAACGAACTCTCCTCCTTCGAGGCTACTCCTCCCTTCAAAAAAGACAAGCGACTTATGCACCCGCCTCGTCTATCGCTTCGTTGACGAGCCTGTCTGCTTCTGTGTTTTCTTCGCGTGGTACATGTACAAAATGATACGTAGGAAAATCCTTGAGAAGTGCGCGAACTTTTGCGACCTGCGGCTTGAGGGTCGGCTCTTTTATTTTCCAGTTACCGAGTATCTGCTCGACGGCGAGCTTCGAATCCATCCGCACCTCGATTTCCCGCCCAGCAAGCCCGCGATCCTTTGCATCATGGAGTGCTAGCGCTACGGCTTCGTACTCAGCCCAATTGTTGGTCTGACTTCCGAGAAATTGTTTGCCCTCAAAGAGAAGTATTCCATCTTCCAGGATTTGAAATCCCGCACCGGCAGGTCCGGGGTTGTTTCTCGCCCCGCCGTCCGTATATATGAGTATCTTTTTCATCAAGCCACTGCCGGAGCTCCTGCTTGCGCTGAAAGAGTTCGGTACGCATGTCCAAGGGCGATTGCGGAAACAGGGCCGGAGACGAGTAGACCCACGAGGAGAGCCAGGGCTCCGAGAATATTGATGAGCACGATGAGTCCAATCAGGCCCAGAAGCTGCCATTTATGGCCGTATGTTATGCGTGCGCTTTCTTTCAAAGCCTCGAATGGCTTAAGTTTGCGATCCATCACGAGATACGGCACAAACATATACCGCAATGCCCATATAATTCCCGGGACAATCAGGAGGATGAATCCAATGACGACGATGACGCCGACGAGAATTGAGGCGCCGACGTATTTCCAAAATGGATGCGGAGCCCACAGGTCGCCAAATGTCAGTGATTCAGTATTCTCCTGTGCCTTCAATACGAGTTGCGTAGACCCCATCTTTGCTAAGGTCTGAATAATGGTCATGATTATCGCCGCTATGACAAAAAGGACGATAATTCCTGGCGTATAGCTGGTGTTTGCATCCATTTGAAAATTCATTCCACTAGACAAAATGCCCACCACCAAGAAAACACCGACGAAAAACCACGGACGCTTCTTAAAAGTCTCCCAACCGAACCGGATCATCGCACTGGGTGAAAATGTGTTCATACCTGACACGCTAGCATGAGTAGCGAAAAAGCCAATGGCTTCTGTGCATTACTCAGGAAGCACATCCACTATGCGGAGTGCCAAGCCGCCACGGTAAGAATCACGCTCGATGGTTGCGAGGAGATTCGCGAATTGTCCCGGCTCAGGCATGAGCGAAAAATCTTGAGGTGACTTAAAGAATTCAAACGCACGCGCTGATTTGCCGCTCTCGCGGCACTCGAGCATGACCTCGACGTGATTGCTTTC
>CAMTYD010000047.1:0-12543 GCA_947085915.1 uncultured Parcubacteria group bacterium | reverse complement strand
TAAATCCGCGAGCTCTTCATAAAACAGGGTCCATTCTTTCTTTACTGGCTGAGTCGGGGAGGCTTCAACTTTCGGACTGAGTGCCATTTTCTTTTGCACTATGACTTCCGGCTTCTTATTGATAGTAGAACTGGCTGTTGAGGTTGCAACGGAGACGGCTTGCTCCTCCGGAATAACCAATCCAAGGTTTTCACTAAGCTCGCCTTTAAGCTGTTGATTTGAGTAGATTAAGTACCCAGATAGAGCCACTGAAATCAAGAGTACGCCAGCAATCATCAAAGATACCAGAGCAAAGCCTTCTTGTTGATTAATCTTATTTGTCATATCTACTCTACGAAATCCCTACTACTCTGCCATAGTAGACAGGGTAGTCAAGATAGCGACAAGTACAGCTCCGACGATCGGAAAGTGCGCTTTGCCTGCATAAGTGCTGTGGATTGCCCCGTGAAGGCAAAATCTCATTGACGGGTTACAATCCTCCTTATGCTTCCGCCGCTAGTCCTCATACTCATCCCCGCCGCTATCGCATTCCTCGTCGGAATCGCGCTTACACCTATCCTCACGCACTACCTGTACAAATTTAAGGCGTGGAAAAAAGTATCGGGTAAAGTCGCCTACGACGGAGAGACGGCACATGAATTCAATCGCATTCATAAGGAGCACGAAGTGCGAGCGCCGCGCATGGGCGGCATTGTCATATGGGGAAGTGTCGTCATTACCATTCTTGGAATTGCGGGACTCGCTCAGATTTTCCCATCTCTGGAACATTTGAATTTTCTGAGCCGGAATCAGACGTGGCTTCCATTTGCGACACTTATCATCGGCGCCCTCATCGGACTGCTCGACGACCTCATGGTCATCAGAGAAAACGCGGAAGGTTTGCGTCTGCGGCATCGCATCATTTTCGTTGTACTACTTTCATCTTTTATCGGCTGGTGGTTTTGGGACAAGCTCGGGATGACCGCCGTGAATGTTCCGTATGCAACACCCCTGGAAATAGGCTGGCTGATTATCCCTCTCTTTGTCCTCGTATCCCTCGCACTCTACGCCTCCGGCGTAATAGACGGCATTGATGGACTTTCGGGCGGAGTATTCGGCTCGATATTCGCCGCGTACACCATCATCGCTTTTGCACAGAATCAGATAGACCTCGCTGCATTCACCGCGTGCGTCATGGGAGGATTGCTCGCATTTCTCTGGTACAACATTCCTCCCGCGCGATTTTATATGAGCGACACGGGTACCATGGGACTCACGCTCGCCATCGGCACTGTCGCCTTTATGACTGATAATCTTGCCGGAGGTGTGGGCATTTCTGTCTTGCCTATCATCGGAGGACTTCTCGTCATTACGGTCGCATCCGATATCGCTCAAATTCTTTCAAAGAAATTCTTCGGCCGCAAGCTCCTCCGCATAGCGCCTCTGCATCATCACTTTGAAGCAATCGGCTGGCCGGGAGCAAAAGTGGCTATGCGCTACTGGGTACTTTCCATCGTCCTTGCGTTTGCGGGTGTTATGTTTGCGCTCTCCGCATTGCCTATACAATGAGTCCCGCCCTTTTCACACGCCTATGATTTCTTTTTTTGTTAACAGTATAAAAAGAGCGGGATGAAACATCGCATCGACAAGCCGCTCGCCCTGCTCATTGCCATCCTGCTTCTGGGGGGATGCATGATATTCGTCTCGGCCGCATTCGGGCTCTTGGGGCGTGGATTCTCGAGCATCACATCCGTCGCATTCAATCACTTGGCTTTGGGAGTCGGAGGCGGCATCGCACTCCTTCTCATCGCTCTCAATATCAATTATCGACATTGGCGTAAATTTTCTCCGTACATCTTCGGGCTCGCACTCATAGGAATGCTCCTCGTCTTTGTACCGGGTCTCGGCTTTGAGCACGGCGGAGGAAAGAGATGGATTATTATTTTCGGCGTCTCATTTCAGCCCTCAGAGTTCCTCAAGATCGCGGCCATCATGATTGCGGCTTCATACTATTCTGCAATCAAGACGAAGAGCGAAACATTCACATGGGGAGTCGGCGGTCTCGCTGCAATACTTCTCGCCCCCGTCATCTTGCTCGTACTCCAGCCCGACATCGGCACGCTGGGTATCACCTGTATGAGCGTCTTGAGCGTCTTCTTTGCAGCGGGAGCGCGTGCGCGGGACATACTGATTATCGTGTGCGTGGCACTCGTCTCCCTCGCCGTCCTTGCGTATGTGAAGCCGCACGTACAAGAACGCATTGTCACTTTCTTCAACCCCGCTCTAAATCAGCAAGCAGAAGGCTACCAGATTACCCAATCCCTCATCGCAATCGGCTCGGGACAAGTCTTCGGGCGAGGCTTCGGACAAAGTGTGCAGAAGTTTACCTACCTCCCCGAGCCGATGGGGGACTCTATTTTCGCGGTCGCAAGTGAAGAACTCGGATTTGTAGGCTCAACTATCATCATTTTCCTTTTCTTGGGGCTTGCGCTTCGTGGGTATGTGGTTGCCGCCCGCACGACCGATCTCTTCGGCGGATTGCTCGCTGTGGGTATCTCCACCTATCTCGCGGGAGAAGCCTTCATCAATATCGCTGCGATGCTGGGACTGATGCCGCTTACCGGCGTGCCGCTCACCTTCATAAGCCAAGGGGGAAGCGCCATGCTGATATCACTCCTCAGCGCAGGTATTCTCTTGAACATTTCCCGCAGTCAGAAAAGATTGCAGTAATCCCCGCAGAACCCATTTTTGAGGTCTTTGCAGACCGACGGGGCGAAACCGAGGGATTTTTCAACAGAAAAATCCTGACCCTAAAAATGGGTTCTGCGGGGGTACATCGGAAAACATCAGGCGGCTGGTCTGTGATAAAATACGCGGATGCGTATCGTGCTATTGGGCGGAGGGTCAGGCGGACATTTCTATCCGCTTATCGCCGTCGCCGAGGCTATTGAAGATGTGTGCCTCGAACGCACGCTTCTTGAACCGGAGTTGATTTATATAGGCCCCCCCGCCTTTGATTCTGAAGCACTCCTTGAGCACAACATCTCATATGTACCGACCACGGCAGGGAAGGTTCGCAGGTATCGCAGCATTCTCAATGTACTCAGTTTCTTCGCCAACGCGCTCGGTATCATCCGCTCGCTTCTCCAGCTGTTCCGGCTGTATCCTGATGTCATATTTTCTACGGGCGGCTATGCGGCTTTCCCCACGCTCTTTGCGGCGCGTATCCTCCAGATACCCGTCGTCATTTATGATGCCGATGCGAAACCGGGTCGCGTCTCCCTCTGGTCGTCTAAATTTGCACAATGGATAGCAGTGGCACATCCTACCGCCGCCTCACAATTTCCCGCAAAAGTCCGGGACAGAATCGCTGCCGTCGGCCATCCCGTGCGAAAAGAGATATTGGAAGTATCCAAGGAAGGCGGGCACGAATTTCTCAAGCTCGATGCATCAGTCCCCACTATTTTCATCATGGGCGGCTCCCAGGGTGCGGTCTCCATCAATCAGGTAGTGCTCGATGCGCTGCCGTCGCTCCTTGCGCAATACAATGTCGTACATCAGGTGGGTACCGCCAATCTCGCCGAGATGGGCGGTATCTCTTCTGTTATTCTCAAAGACTCACGCTTTGCGGAGCGGTATAAAATCTTCGGCCTTCTCAATACGCTCGCGCTCCGCATGGCTGCGGGAATTACGACGCTCATCGTCGCGCGCGCAGGCTCAGGAACGATTTTTGAGATAGCCAATTGGGGACTTCCCGCCATACTCGTCCCCATTCCCGAAGACGTCTCTCACGACCAGACGGAAAACGCTTTCTCATATGCCCGCTCGGGAGCAGCTATCGTCATCGAACAGCGCAATCTCTCCCCGCACCTTCTCGCCGCCGAGATTCAGCGCGTGGTAGGCGATGCGGCACTCCGCACCAAGATGGCTGAGGCCGCCAAGACATTTGCACGCCCTGATGCAGCACGCAAAATCGCGCTTACGCTTATCGAGACCGGTATCTCGCACGAACCCGTATGAGTATTCGTGTACGATTTCCTCCGAGCCCGACGGGCTTTTGCCACGTGGGCACCGCCCGCATGGCTGTGCTGAATTATCTCTATGCCAAAAAGCACGGCGGCGTCATCATTTTCCGAAGCGAAGATACCGACAAGGAGCGGAGCAAGCTCGAATACGAGGAAGACATCAAGGAACAGCTTCAGTGGCTCGGTCTATCATGGGATGAGTTTTACCGCACCACAGAGCTCGTCGGGACACACACAAAGGCACTTCAAAAAATAATAGATGAGGACAAAGCCTATATCTCCGAAGAAGAGAGTAAGAAGGAGCCCGGCAAAATGGCGAAGGTCGTGCGCTTGCGCAATCCCAACAAGGTAGTGACCTTCACCGACGTCATCCGCGGTGAAATTTCTTTTGATACGACGGAGCTCAAAGACTTCGTCATTGCCCGCGCCATAGACGACCCGCTGTACCAATTTGCGGTGGTGGTGGATGACGGCGACATGGGCATCACGCACGTCATCCGTGGAGAAGACCACATCTCGAATACGCCGCGCCAAATTCTTATCCAAGAAGCGCTCGGATATCCTCGACCCGTCTACGCACACTATCCGCTCCACCTAGGCGCCGACCGGTCCAAGCTCTCGAAACGCACGGGAGACGTCGCCGTACGTTCGTACCGCGAAAAGGGCTATCTCGCGCCTGCACTTTTAAATTACATCGCTACTCTGGGCTGGACCGCGCCATCGGGCAAGGAAGTTCTCTCCCTCGAAGAAATGATTGGGGAGTTTGAGCTTGAGGATATTCACAAAAGCGGCGCGGTCTTTGATACGGAGAAACTCAATTGGTACAACCGCCAGTATCTCCAAGCGTTACCTATGGATGAATTCACAAAAGAATCCAACGCTATCCTCAAAGCGTCTTTGGAGACTCGCGCTATCGCTTGGAATGAAGCGATGGGCACATCACTCGCATCGCTCATCCGCGAGCGCATCTCTGTGTGGGAGGACCTCCGCACACTCATAGGAGATGGGGAATTGGACTTCTTCTTCATGGAGCCGAAGCCGGAATCTTCACGTATTCCGCAAGGAAAAGTAAGTGTTGCTGATACAATGCGTCATCTTATGAGTGTGAAGCAGCTTCTTTCAGACATACCCGAAAGAGAGTATGCCGACCCCGAGCGCATCAAAGCCGCCGTCTGGGAGTACGCGGGCACGGAAGGCCGCGGCGCCGTCCTTTGGCCTCTGCGCTATTCGCTTACAGGGCTCGAACGCAGTCCGGACCCTTTTGAAGTCGCCCACTTGATAGGTAAAGAAGCGGCTCTGCGGCGCATAGATGCGGCGCTCGCGCTTATTTCAAACGTATGAGGATTGCCCTGAAAGGAGCGGCCACCCTATTGGCCGGTGCGATTCTGTTTTCCCTGGCACTCTATCCATTGATATTGTCTGCACAGAGCACGACCGCCGCACCTACTGCAGGAGAAATACAGGGGCTTATCGATGCTCACAATAATCAGATAGCAGACCTCGACAAAGAGATAGCGCGGTATCAGGTGCAGCTGGATGCCGTCGGTTCAAAAAAGAAAACTCTCCAAAACACTCTTGCGCAGCTCGACCTTCAGCTCAAGCAAAGCGCGGCCTCCATAAACGCATCAAAAAAGAAAATCAGCTCGACACAGCTGCAGATACAACAACTCGCCCAGGGAATAGCAGTGAAGCAAGGTTCTATCGATACGGGAGCTGCAGGGCTAGCGGAGTCATTCCGGCAGATGCACGAATCTGACTCGGAGTCCCTCGCGATTCAGATACTTGCTTCCGAAGATATCGCAGCGACGTGGCGCGAGCTGGATTCAAGTCAGACTTTGCAAGAGGCAGTCACTGATCAGATGCAGAAACTCTCAGAAGAAAAACAATCGCTCGCTGACGTGAAGAAAAAGACAGAAGAGAAGAAGGCAGAACTGGTCGGCCAACAGAGAATTCTCGTGGCGCAGCAAGGCTCGCTCAGTGCTATGAAAAAAGCGGAGAACGAGCTCCTCGCGGAGACAAAATCTCAAGAATCCACCTATCAGGCGATACTCGCTCAGAAGGTAGCGGGTAAAGCCGCGTACGAGGCCGCACTCAACGACCTCAAAGCGCAGTACCTTCAGAATGTGGATTCTTCGCAAGTCCCTATTGCACGAAAGGGTATTCTCCAGTGGCCGCTCGACAAGATTCGGCTCACACAGACCTTCGGTCAGTCTGATTTTGCAAAGAGCGGTGCCTACAACGGCAAGGGTCACAACGGCATCGATTTAGGTGTGCCGCTCGGGACACCTGTGAAAGCCGCGCTCTCGGGCACTGTCATCGGGACGGGGAATACTGATGCCTACAAGGGATGCTATTCAGCCGGAAAATGGATCATGATTAAGCATTTAAACGGCCTCTCTACGATGTACGGCCACCTTTCGCAGATAAGCGTGTCTACGGGTCAGTCTGTCGCTACAGGCCAAATAATAGGCAACGTAGGGTCCACAGGCTACGCCACGGGTCCGCACCTCCACCTGAGCGTGTACGTGACTTCGGTGACCAAAATCATCACCTTCGGGGAGGCTACCAACAGAGCTTCGGCCTGCTCAAGAGCACTGATTCCGATTACGCCTCCCGCCGGATTCTTGAACCCACTCGTGTATCTTCCTTAACGTTTCCTCGCCTGCTTAGGGTTCCACTCGACGACATCCATCGCTTTGCGTTCGAATAGTGTGGCATCGCGAAGTCCGCGTAACGCCTTTTTGGGTGCGATAGGGAAGTGCTTCGATTTGTCGAGTCTCTCCACAAGGAAGTGGAGGTCATCGTCTGCGACTATCCAACGCTCGGGTGGGAGGCGTGTGAGGTCGAAGGGTGCGGAATATTCCCGCAGAGCTTTTTTGCCATCGGACTCGACGTACTCGTGGAAATACGATAGCGCGAGCTCGCGTGGCGAGCGGTACACCGCATCCCGATACCGCAATATCGGATGATTGGTCTTGCTGATAGCGCCCCAGAGTCCATTGGTGCGGAACAAGGTGATGACGTGGTCTTCGTAGGTATGCGCTGTGCGCAAATCCATCAGAAGCGGCTTCTGTCCGTGATACGCGAGCACAGCCGCAGCGAAGAGCGCTCCCTCAAAGCAGTGCGCGGTCTTTGCTTGGAGGACACGGCGCGGAGACATGTAGGTCTCTCCAGCAAGCTCGTAATTTACAGGAAGCGTATCGAGGTAGTCTTGGATTTTTTGCGGTGTCGAAAGCTTTTGAAATAGTTTCTTCTCGGAAGGAGCGAGCATCCTTTTTATCTCATCGGCGTACATCCCAGTAGTATATATGTATATAAAAAGAACCCCTCTCCGACAACCGCCGAAGAGAGGTGCCGCGACTGCGGCTTGAGTTTGTCCCGCAGGGGTCGCGACACAAAAACCCCTTTGCGGTTTTGCCTGTACCTTGCCGCCGAAGCCGGCCACAGGCTCTAAAATCGTATCACGCAAACGGATTGGTGGTAGAGTTGAGTCATGGATATAAAAGAAGTCTACGAGCGGGAAAAGCATGCGGTCATTTACGGGCAGAGCCGCACCTTCAGAATTTATAAATACATCATCCTCACTATTTTGTTTGCGTCTGTGTATACATGGAAAGGCCCGCAGGCAACCCTTCGTCTATTTTTCTTCCTCCTTATCGTAGCGCTCAGTATGCATTTCTTTTATCGTTGGATGACGGATGGGTGGAGGAAATCTTGGGGCGGGTATAAGGCGTAATAAAACAGCGACACCATCGTCATAACCATCATGAAAGGATTATTCTTGTGGATTCTCGGGGTTCCTTTGAGCCTCATCATCCTCTTGTACATCGTAAATATCCTCTAAACAGAGAATGTTGATGGTGGGGAGTGGAGTGGGGAGTGGAGTGGGGAGTGGTGGCACAATAAATACGCGACCGCGTATTTATTGTGCCATTCTAACTCATGTGGTGTATACGAAGAGGTTATTTGGGAGGTATACTGCCCAGATGAATACACAAACGACCAACGTCTTATTAATGATTATTGCAGTACTTATTTTGTGCGGTGGGGTTATATGGTTTTTGCAGACACAGACACAGAGCGGTGGGAGTGATCGGGAGGGTACTCAGCAGCTTAGCGCGGAGCAGGTAGTGGACCTTGAGGTGAAGGCTGAACAGGAGTACATGAAGACCCAACAGAATCAATAGCTTTTGAGAGGGAAGTGAGTGATTGCCCGACGCTCTTGCTCTGCGATAAGTATAAGAATAAAGTACCTGAGAAGTCGGCAAACCGCCGATTTCTGCCCCTAGAAAGGTCGGTCAAATGACTGCGACAATCTGCGCGACCATTGGCTTTCTCTTCCTGTTCTTCTGCATTCTTCTCGCCATTAACCTCACGCTTGGCACCAGACAGATGTTGGTGGTGTTCGCCACCGTGTTCGTGCTCGCTGGCGCGGCGTTGCTCGGCGCAAATGTGCTGTACGGCACCGTGCTCACCGTCACGGACTGCCCAAGCATGAAGAGAGGCGCCCTTGTTCTCGGCGAACCCTGCTACTGCGTAGCCAACGACTTCAAGAGGGGCCTCACGGCCCTTCTTTTTTATAGCTTTTAGGAGGGGAATTAGGTAGGATTTTGGGTATGGTGAATTTCCATAAGCCTCTCCACGAAATGAGTGAGAAAGAAATCAACGATGGTATACAAAATTTTTGGCCGGTGGAACATGGAGCACTTGGTGTAATGGAGCTTCTGCGAAGACAACAGGCGGAATACGCAAAACAAGACGCCGCACGTATTTCAAAGTTAGTCAAAGAAATGGGTGTTCTGAAGAAGGCGACTACAGATAACGCTCACACTGCCTCATTATCTTCTGAAAGCAGTACTCGACTCGGTCGATTGGCAATCAAAATCGCGATAGCAGGAATAATTGCCCAAGTTCTTCTTTCAATTCATTGGGAAATACAATGTCCTTTTGGTTCGGGTTTTGCTTGTTATGCCAAAACAGACTTAGGGATTCTCGGCACGTGGCCCATACCAATAACTTTCGGGCTTCCTCCGTATCCTTAGTAACCGAGAAGGGAACCGATTCCCCGTTTGTTGGGGGATTTTTTACTGCTTGACGGGGGAGTTTGAGAGGTAGATGCTTGCTTGATGCAATTCGACCTATTCCGATTGATTTCCGGACTGATATTGGGGTTGTTCCTCGTTCTGTTTTTTATTTTGTTCTCGGTTTGGGCAAATTGGTCGTTTGGACTAAGTGAAGCATTTTTCCATCTCGAAAGCTGGTCCTTTGTGGCTCAGATAGTCACCGCATTTTCGATAGTACTCGCCCTAATAGGATTACAAGAGGACAGGTTGGAACGCGCATACCAAAAGGAACAGGATAAGGCTCTTCTGGTTGGTGAACAGATTGGGATGTTTCGTAAAGAAGTTCTACCCCTGATGTACGAAGCAGGAGACTTGCTTAAGTTAATAAAACAAAAGACCACCCTTGAATGTCCTGGAATTGAAATGATTGAGGAATTCTCTCTTAAGTACTTATTTGAAAAGAGGACTAGAGAAGCTATGCTACATAATTTTTTCTGGCTTGCCGCTCAAAAATTACAACCAGAAGAAGAATGGGGGTCGAAACCCCAGGCTCTTTTAAATGCGCTCGAAGAAATTTCAATAAAAATTGAAGCCTCTGGGACAATTGATAGCCCTTACCTTGCGTCGATACATGGAGCATTTGTTAGGACCGTGGAGACTTTTATATGGCCACTTGTTTTATCTGCACCTTATGACGAAAAAATGTACCCCGCGGTAAAATATGTCTACAGTAATTGGTCTAAGAACATTGATAGGACGGCTCGGGAAGATATAAAACTCAAAGTTTCTTCTGATATCCAGTCTGGAGCAGACGCGATGAAAAATATAATGTCGACTGAGGAATACAATAAGCTTAGAAAGCTGGCAACTGAGCTGGATAATCCGTCCAAGAAGGGATAACCCAAAAAACTATTTTGGGGACAGGGGACTCGGCACTCTTTTTAGACGTACCCAGGTATGGCTTCAAAGCCTTCTTGAGGCCTTTTTCAGAAGTCCGACTCCCCCGGTTTTTAGCGTTTTTTGCCATAGGGGAGTCAGGTCAACGAAAAGCCTAGGCGGATTGATAAAAAAGACCGATAAGAGCCTTGGGGAAGCCAAAACCATATAAACGCCCCTGAGGCGATTTTAATGCGATTAGAGACGCAGGAGAGGGTGGGTCAGAGGCCAGAGTGCGGCTGATTCGGAGGGGCTTGGTGGACTTGATTCATACCTGATTTGTATATAGGTATACGTCGCAAAACAAACATTGTGCGACGTTGCCATATTAGAACACGGAAGCTATTAGACCACTACCCTGTCAACACATGCTAGTCTTCATCTGTTGTCTGGTTTGGACAACCGGATGACCTCCCAGACTTCCGGCTCCGTGTGCGCATTGGGTTGCGCCGGGAGTCGGTTTTTTTATAAATGAACAACGGCGGGGAAAGCCTTCCGCCGCCGTTCGTATGATGTCCCCTCCCCTGACCTCAGTCGGGGCAAGTCATTCCGACTGGAAACACTTTTGCCGGCGCGAGCAGATAGAACTGCTGCCCGGCAAGGTGAACTCTTGTGATGCATTCCGCCGGTTGCCCGTCGTACGATATTTGCCAGCGAAGAAACTCAGGCAGAGCGAATTCACCGATGATAGTCCTACATGCCTGCGACACACCTTTAATTCTAGCGATCTCGTATGCTTTCTGGTTGTCGGGTTCGTGGATAATCTGCAAAAGGTCCGCCTCAGTCTTGCAAGCCAAGCGTGCCTCGTGCAGCTCCATAACAGGGACGGTAAACTTCCGTCCCGTCGGTGCATCGAGAGCGGAACGGGCACTCCATGCAGTCGTGGGTATTCCCATCGCCAGAATGAGCGACAGCATTCGAAGCATTACATTCAAGCGTAGCATCGCGCACTCCCTAGTGTGAGGTTTCCGGTTCGAGGGTTCGAGCTATAAGCGACCATTACTGTACGCTTCGCAAACAAAATTACCAGTGCCCTTTCTCACCACGTACCCCATCACGATACGCTTCGATGCGGCGGCGATTGGCCGGAGAAATTTCTTCGGGAAGATTATCAATATCAAACCAACTGCGTCCCATGATTTCAAAATTCGGAGTGAGGGCGAGCGAGCCTTCAAAATCACCCGTGTAATAGACAGCGACCATATCCCCCCTTCCGAAGGTTCCTCGGTATGTCCCAATCTCGCCTGCAAGAGATTTCACTATCAATCCTGTTTCTTCTTTCACTTCACGAATCGCCGCATCTTCGGGCGCCTCTTTTTTATTCACACCTCCGCCCGGCAAAGTCCAAGTCCACGGCGCATACCAGTGGGTGACGAGGAGGACATGCCTCTCTTTTATGACAATGATCCGCACACCCTGAATCGGGTTGGTGCTGAAATTGGTCCAGTAGCGCACAGCGTGCACAACGGAAATAATAGTGAGCGAGAGATACATCCCGATTTTGCGGATGGTATGCATGATACTTTTTAGAATTAAGCTTTCTTCCAAGGGATTTCGAACTGCATGAATTCGGGCAAGAGCTTCCGCCCGTACAATAGACGTGCGATGACCTCCGCATGTGACAAGGCACCCGTGAGCGCATTGTGCGGTGACGGCTCTTCGGGAATGCCGCAGTAATTGAGTACCGCATCCAGGTTGAGTGCGGAGCGATTGTGTTTGACCGGCGGCTGAAGACCTTTGTGCACCATGTGCATGTAGGCCATCGTGTGCACATCAAAGGTGCGGTGGGCAAAAGGCCAATTCGTGTGCCCTGCGCGCTCTGCTGCCTCTTTGAGGAAGTCGCGGTCAAAAGATACGTTTTGCCCCGCAAAGGTGCGCTCCTCGACACTCTCGCTCCAGTGGAGGAAGGCGTGGGTGAGGTCGGCCTCTGAGGGCTTGGATTGGTCCGTTATTTGCTCTCTCGTAAATCCATTGACCCCTAGAGCTTCGTCCATGACGTGCGCGCCGTCCCATATCTTACATTCCATATAGAAGCGGTTGGTAGGATTGGCGAGATCCAGAGCTCCAATGCTCACTATTGAGTGCTTCTTGGGCTCTACGCCCGTTGCTTCGACATCGAGGACAATCATAGGGGCTATTGTAGCCTGAATTACTGCGACACCAAACCTTTGCAATTTTTGGCCGGTGCATACCCTGCCCTCTTGGCGGCTGCCTCGCTCTCAAACCACACCTTATTTGCAGGGTTGATTTTGCTCACCCCAGTGCACCACGGATAGTAGTATACGCTCCCGCTTCTGGCCGCCACCAAGAGGCCTCCGGGAGCCATCGCCCTCTGATTTGACTCGGTAGGCGCCTGTGCGATAGATACCGGCGGGCGCACGTCTTCCAGAGCGGAGAGCCGCCCGAGGCCGAAGGAAGCGAGCGCTACCAGGAAAACCAACACTATAAGCCCCCATTCGGCCACCCAGCCCTCGCCTGCAATCTTGGCTGTGTGCTTGATTTTTTGACCCCATTCGTGTATATTCTGCATGTTAGTTAAT
>CAMTYD010000046.1:0-4212 GCA_947085915.1 uncultured Parcubacteria group bacterium | reverse complement strand
GTCTTTTCTGCTTTTCAAAATCACCGCATCTCACGCTCGCGGTACCCAATCCAATAGACAACGTCACATCAAAGCACGGCTCAAGCGTTTCTTCGGAGGATTTCCCTGCCGCTCCATCTCTCACGCTTCTTGCCGAACATGGCTCGGTCATAGATTTGAAATTCGATACGCTCGTACTCAAAGCAGAACTCTCTCATGGCTCGCATATGCAGCTTGAGGGCACCACAAGTGAAGCAGAAATCACACTCCGTAACGGATCCCGCTTTGGGAGCGAGAATTTTTCCGCCAAGAATGCCGTCCTGAATGCCGCACATGGCTCATCCGCAGAGATAAAGGTATCTGAGACGCTGAATGCCACTGCTTCTCATGGCAGCTCCATCATCTACGCGGGAAATCCTGAGGTGGCCGAATCAGCCAAGAGCGGCAGCGAGATTGAGGCAGCTCAATAGTCAGCCCGATGCAATCAACTTCAATTTCTTTTCACGCGTGAGTCGTTTTATCTCCGCCTCGCGTGCTCGCGCTTTATCGAGCGAATGGAAACGCTCGAAATGTCTGAGGACGACCGGGCGGCGGATTTTGGTGTAGTGCGCACCCGCCTTTGCTCCATTGTGCTGTTTGAGCCTTTTCTCCAAATCATTGGTACAGCCTACATAGAGCGTCTTATCGGCGCACTCAAGAATATAGGTAAAATGCAGCATATAGTGCTAGTCTACTACTTCAGCCATCTATATGGATACAGAAAAACCCACATATCCCATGCGCATCAATAAATACCTCGCTCTGCAGAAGTACTGCACTCGGCGCGAGGCGGATAAGCTCATCGAAAAGGGGCTCGTCGTGCTCAACGGGCGGCCCGCTGTCTTAGGCGACAAAGTGCATGAAAAGGATACGGTGGAAGTGAAATGGCGGCAGACCAAGTGGCGCTACTTTGCTTACTATAAGCCACGTGGCATCATCACGCATTCGGCGCAGGAGGGAGAAGAAGAGATAAAGGAGATTCTTCCTATAGAGGGCGTCTTCCCTCTCGGCAGGCTCGACAAAGATTCCTACGGACTCATTATCCTGACCGACGATGGCCGTATCACCGACGCGCTGCTCAATCCTGAGCGTGCGCACGAAAAAGAATACGAAGTAATGACGACAGAGCCACTTCCTACGAATTTCAAGACCAAGATGGAGCGCGGCGTCGATATCGGCGGCTACGTCACAAAGCCATGCATCGTAGAAGTCTTGGGCGAGCGCAAATTCAGAATTACCATTACAGAGGGAAAGAAGCACCAAATCCGCCGTATGTGCGGTTTCTTCGGTCTCGCCACGTCGCATCTCCTCAGGAAGCGCATTATGAATATAAAGCTCGGCGGTCTCAAATCCGGCGAATCGCGCCCCATCGAAGGAACCGAACTAGACGCCTTCCTCAAATCGCTCGGGTTCTAGGGATTACACGTAAGGACACTCACATGGTTTTTGTTTGAGGAGTGCTTTTTGTTCTTTGACCGTGTTGATAAAAACTTTCTGACTACCCGCTCCCACAGCGAACCGCTTATCAAGCGGCGTATGGTGCTGGTACCCACGCCGGGTAAATTCCTTTACCAATTCTTCGTGTCGTATATACAGTGCCTTTTGCTTCCCCACCCAGCGTAAGGTTTCCGGATGACGTGAGTAACCGCCTCCCCCCTTATGTTTCGTTAAAATATTCCACAAACCATGGAGCTCTCTGTGTTCACCCAGCAAATGTTTTCGACAGAGGTGCTTGGGGTGAACATCCCATACCCGCATATTACTTGAGCGAGGTGATGATGAAGTAAGCCGCGACGCTGGTAAGCGCGGTAACGGCGACACCCCATGCCATATCTACAAATGTCATGATAGTCGGCCACCCCTCGATGGTCGCCTGATTGGTGAGGTCATAGGCACCGTAAGCAGCAAGGCCGAGGAGTGCTCCCCGCCAGAGTGCCTCCACCCATGAACCCGAAGCTACTGCGGGCATCACGGCGAGGAACAATACCGCAAGCGCGTAGAGTGGGTAGAAAAATGCGACGGGAGTAAGGTTGACGGATTTTGTAAAAAGAAAACCCATCTGCGTAGCGTAAAATTTCTTTGCGAGTACAAGAATCCAAACCGCATCCAAAGCAGCAAGAGGAATGAGTGTCGCGACGTAACACAAGATGTAATTCATATGTTATGCGTTTAGATACGTGATAGTTAATTGTAAGACAGTGGCAAAAGAAACCCAGAGGAGGTACGGGATGTTGATATACACGACCCAGCGAAGCCCCGGCGCTGCGTACCACAGAGCTACGAGTGCCCAAACCAGCGTACCGAGGACAAGGAGGATATCGAGAGTCGCGAGAAGATTATTTTTGAGACCGAATTGGAGTGGGGTGAAGGCGAAATTGAAAATGAGGTTGAGGGCGAAAGGAAGTGCGACCATCCATGGTATCTGCCGCGTAAATGCCTTGTAGAAAACAACACTAAAGGAAACGGCAATGATTGCGTAGAGCACAGTCCACACAGGTCCGAAGAGCCAAGCGGGAGGCGACCAAGTAGGTTTAATGAGTGTCGAGTACCAAGAGTATGTATCCATCCGCAAATGGTATCACGCATCCAGCCATAAGTTCTTCGACTTCCAAGCTACTTCCCAAAGCTCAGAGTGAAATTGACCATATCTCCCGCATCTATCCCTTCGGCATGGCGAATCTGTTTTTTCACGGGCAGAAGATAGGTACCTGATTGTTTGTCGGGGAAAATAGATGTCTTCCATGTGGACTTGCCTATTATCACCGTCACACGGATAGAGCCAAATCCCCGCTTTTTCGTAGCGTGTTTTTCTTTGAAAAGTGCCGATTGTTTTTTATCTACATGCAAAAAGTGCCAAGCCCCCATCCCCGGATACGGGACAAGCTGCGAGCGGACTTTGTACTTTTGAGCCATATCAATCCCCAAGTATACCGAATCGCTAAGAAGAGCTTCCACAAATCTCAGATCCTGAGTGCTCATTCTAACGTTTTGCAAAATGTTAGAACGTTATAAGCGCGGGGCGTGAGCTTGTGGCGTACATCTCTCCCCTCGTGACGTTTCAATACGAGCCCGGCAATTGCAAGCTTCCGGATATGATCCGACGCATTCTCATAGCCAATTTTTAGACGTGAAGCGATTTCTTCGACGGATAATTCAGGATCGCGCCTGAGGAGGTCGAGTATCTGAAGTCGTCTGTGGTTGGCGAACCCCTTCACGATACGCTCAATCGTCCGATACGATTTCTCCTTTGTCATGCACCCATTATACAAACGTTTTGCAAAATGTTTGATTGTTATGGGGATAGGTCACAATCTTATTGGAGACCTTCTTCGGATTGCTCGGGCGTTGATTTTTTGCGGTGCTGAATGAGCCAGTAGCCATAGAGACCAAGGAGAAGAATGAGATTCGGGATGAATATGAGGGGCTGTCCCCACTGCATTCCGTTTATCGAAAAATCCGAAAGCGGCCACAGGAAGGGTGTCGGGAAAAAGGCACTTGAGTGCGTGGGTATATCTACCAGGATATGCAACGGCCAGCCCAGCGTAAGCAGTGCAAAGTGCCGGTTTCCCAGCAGCCAGAGGATTGCGAAGAATACTGCGTAGATGACGAGGCTATGCGTGATGTCGTACGCGGTAAAGACATAGGAAGGAATAGACGACTCTACAGGCGGCTCCATCTGCTGCGGCCATGATCGGAAGCCGAGGAGACCTGCTATAAAAAGTGGTCCGAATGCCAAGAGGTCGGGTCCGATGCCGAAGAAAAAAGCAATAACATAATCCCATCGGCTTTTGCGTCCGAATGCGACTCCCCCATATAAACCGTGAGAAAGAATATCCATCGCGAAATTATACCCCGCTCACCTTCCGACAAAATTAGAATTTCTTGATGTCTAGCTTACCCTTTGTGAAGTATTTTGATTCAATTTCTTTCGCGAGGTCTTTCAAATCCATCGACAGGAGACTACTGTAATCTTCGTTTTTAAAGACATCAACAAAAACTGAAATCAATTCCATATAAAAATTCTTATCGCCCGTCAGGCGAGTCCAAAAATCTTGGCCAATGTATATCGGTATACCCTGTTGAGCCCCTACATCGGAGCGTGCGATTTTTTTATAGTGTCCGCTAAGCTCGCGAGTTGTACCGTAAGCAAGTCCGAGAGCAAAGACGGGCATGTCCTTATCAGTTTTCCCGTTC
>CAMTYD010000045.1:0-13520 GCA_947085915.1 uncultured Parcubacteria group bacterium | reverse complement strand
GGACACTCTTCATCTGAGACTTGATTGCGGCATCGGCTCCCTTATTACGGGCGCCATTCAAGGACGCGAGAATAACCGAGGAAAGAAGTCCGATGATGGCGATGACGACGAGCAATTCAATCAACGTGAATCCTCTTTCCCCTCGTGCCTTTGTCTGCTTATTCATATCAGTAGTGAAAATTATTATGGCCAACTAAACAGCAGTAGAACGATACACAAAGAACGCAATAATAACAATTATAATTGCGAGAGCTATCATCAAATATTCGGCTTGTTGTCTGTTCGAAACGAGCCCCCATGTAATGAACATGCCGGTAAGGTCAGTCTTTGAATTCTCGTTTGCGGGACGAGCGAATTCATCTCCTTCACTATCAAAACGCAGTTCTCCCATGGAGTAGAGTGTACGCCGTTTCCTCCCCGGTGTAAATGGGATTAATGGGGATACTTTTAGACCGAATCTATCGCTGTAATACGGCGTGCATGCCGTTCTTCCCCCGAAAACGGGACCGACAGCCATTGCCTCACCGCGTTTTTTGCTTCGTCGAGCGAGATAAAGCGTAAGCCCAGACTGAGCGCATTTGCGTTGTTGTGCTCTCGTGTAGAAGAGAGCATGTCGAGCTTTTTCCCGGACATGTCTGTCTGCTCTCCGGCTTGACCATAATAGAGTGCGCACCGCACGCCCTTGAAACGGTTGGCGACCATCGCCTCCCCTTGGCCGGATGCTCCTGCCAGAATAGCGCGGCTGTCTTTTCCCATTGCTGCGTCCTCAGACAATTTCCGCGCCGCGCCTGCGATAATCGCAGGATAATCATCGTTGGAGTCATTCACGAACGCGCCGCAATCTTCTACGTCGAGCTTGAGCTCGTCGCGTACAAAAGCGACCAATTGATTTTTTATCTCGAAACCTGCATGGTCGGCGGCGAGGTAGACTTTCATACCGTCATTACTTCTTGATGTGAGCTGCAACCTTCAATACGTGTTCTATCAATGTGTGCGTGTAGCCCATTTCGTTGTCGTACCATGCCAAGACTTTCACAAGCTGGCCGTCGACTACGCGCGTCATGCCGAGGTCAGCTATTGAGCCATACGGAAGTCCAAGAATATCAGACGACACGAGCGGTTCATCTGTGACAGCAAAGACGCTCTTCCAACGGTCGCTCGCAGCGGCTTTGCGAAGAGCGTCGTTGATCTCTTCAGCGGTCGTCGCGCGCTTCGGCACAAACGTGACGTCAACCAAAGATCCTGCAGGGACAGGAACGCGTACTGATATACCGTCGAATTTTCCCTTGAGCTGCGGGTAGGCAAGCGCCGTCGCTTTTGCAGCACCGGTCGAAGTCGGCACCATGTTTTGCGCAGCCGCCCGCTGTTCGCGCATGTCTTTTGCTTTGCCACCGTCTACGAGACTCTGACTCGCCGTGTATCCGTGGGTCGTATTTAAAACCGCGCGCTCAATGCCTATCGCTTCGTCCAAAATACCTATCAGGGGTGATGCCGCATTGGTGGTGCAGGAAGCATTTGACGTAATATCGCAGGTGCCGAATTTTTCTTCGTTGGCACCTATGAGAATCGTCTCGAGACCATCGCCCTTGCCGGGCGCCGAAATAACCACCTTCTTTGCTCCTGCGGTGATGTGCGCTTGCGCTTTCTCTGCTTCAGTGAAAAATCCGGTCGACTCAATGACGATATCAATATCCATCGCGCGCCACGGCAATGTAGAAGGATCCTTCTCGGCGAGGACGGTGACCTGCTTGCCGTCGACGATGAGAGCCTTATCACCGGCGGATACGTCGAATTTCGCCCGGCCGTAGACCGTATCGTATTTCAAGAGGTAGGCGAGATTCTCCGGAGACGCGAGGTCGTTTATCGCGACCACCTCAAACTCACTGTGCCCGTGAGCTGCCCGGAAAAAGCCGCGACCAATTCTGCCAAACCCGTTTATTGCTACTCGTATCATTGGCAGATTCTACCACTAGAAGTTACCTACTGACCCTGTGTACAACCCATATCGGGATTTCGTAAATCCCGATATACTCACCCGATGGAACTCTACCACGCACTTAATCGAGGCGTCGAAAAACGGAAATTGTTCATGGATGAAAAAGACCGCGTCCGATTTGTGCATAATCTGTATGAATTTAACGATGTGGCACCCGCCTCCGAGTTCACCGGATATCGGGATTTAAGAAATTCCGATATTCGAACACGGGAGAAAATCGTCGACATCCACGGGTGGTGCATCATGGGCAATCACTATCACCTTCTACTCTCCGAGCGAAGAGATGGCGGGATGTCGCTTTTTCTCCGTAAGCTCAACGTCGGGTATGCCAACTACTTCAACGAGAGATACAAGCGCGCGGGAACGCTCTTCCAGGGTCGGACAAAGAAAATACACGTCAACAGCGACGCATATTTTCTTCATATTCTCCACTATATCCATCTCAACCCGTTGGATTTCCTAAGCGAAGCGAAATCTTGGCGCACGCTGGAAATCGAGGACTCAAAAAAGGCTCTTGCCCACCTCGAAAAATACCGATGGAGTAGCTATCTCGACTATTGCGGCAAAAAGAACTTCCCCTCAGTCATCACCAAAGAATTATTCCGCGACGTGTTCGGCAATTACCGAAAAACAATAACCTCGTACCTGAAGGACATCGAGCTCTCGGATATCAGGCCTTTTATTCTTGAATAGAGATATCGGGATTTACGAAATCCCGATATGGGGCTTAGGGGGTGGTGGAGGTTGCCGTAACAGGTGGTTCGGTTGGTGGCTCGGGGGCGGGGGTTGGCTCTGCTTGCGGCGGAGTTGTTTGCACCGCGGAAGTCGAAGTGCTCGAGACGGGTACAGGTGTCGGAGTCGGTTCAGAAGTTGGAGTTGGAGTCGGCTCCGGCACAACTTCCAGCGTCGTCGTAGCAGGTGCTGGCTCGGGAGCAGGAGCTACTTCTGCGCCGATGATGACTTGCCGCTCGACTGAAGACGTAAGACCCGCCGCATTTGTGGCTTCGTACCGGATAGTCCAGACACGAGGAACGCTCGTATCAAGAACGATAGACTCGGTCTTCTGTCTCCCGTCAACAAACACGCGAATGCTTAGGGTGAGGTCCTGAGCGGTCGGTCCAGTGATTGATGCGCCCAAGTCAGAGTAGCCTGCGTTTATAGCAACGCGGGCGGGATTATCTCCCAAGACTTGTATCGTCGGAGCCGCAGAAGAAGCAGGGGCATTGCTAGCCTCTCCGACGGGTGCAGGGATTTCAGGAACCGAAGCCGCAGCAACCTGAGGAGGAGGCGGGGTGACGACAGGAGTGTAGCCGGGTAATTCTTCGGTTGTGTTGTCCAAAAACTTGCCGATGAGACCGCCGTATGCCGTTGCAACTGTTTTTTGGGTCACGTTTTTGCGTTCTATTTCCTGAGTCGAAACGAGACGTTGTATTTCTCTGTCGACTATTTGCTTCAATTGCTCCGTCACGTATACGCCAAGGTCACGGTACTGTCCCAAATCTGCTTTAGACACGGTCATCATCTCGGACTTCACGACATCCTGCCAAACGCTGTTTTGGATGTCGATGGTCGTAAATTGATACGAGACATAATAATTGTCAGCATCCTCCGTGACACTCACTATTTGCGCTTGCGGAGAGTACGTGGATACGTCTTTATTGGCGATGTACGTGTTGTCTATAGAGACGACACTCTGTTGTGCTGAATATAGTGCTTCGGGATTCGTCGCTGCAAAGGTGGCACCCGCACCGAGAAAGAGCACACCGAGCGCGATGGGAATTGCGTTGTGGTATTGAACAAAATGCGATAAAGACATGTGAAATACGTAGCACAAGCCGCTACAAGTGAATTTTACCACAGGGTCACCCTCAAAAAGGGGCTCCACAGACTATGGGGATAGGAGGTATCAGGGCGTCGGTTCAAGAGCCTGCAGTATTTCAAGAGCGTTACTGTAATCCGGCTTGAGTTTGAGTGCTTGTTTGAGGTACTCACGCGCAAGATCGGGATTACCCAGCCGCATTTCAAGTGCCGCCCGCATATACGGCACATCGGGGCGCGTCGGAGCGAGTTCGTGTGCACGTTCAAGAGATTCTTTTGCTTTTTGTGCCGAACCTAGGGGGCCGTCCGGGACAAGCTGGATGTAGAGAAACGCACGAGAGAGCGTCGCGCTCAAATCGTCCGGATTGGTATACAGCGAATGATCCGCAAGTTCCAAAGCCCGGGTAATTTGCAGACGAATTGCCTCTGTGTCTTCTGCAGATGTCGGAACACGCGCACGTGCATCCACGAACAATGCGCGTGAGGCGTCACGTTCATACATTGGTATGGGCCATATGGTCGCAGCTTTTTCAAGCGATGAAGAAGCTGCGCGAATATCAACAGACACTTGGACAATGCCGCGAGCGTGGTACAGCGCAGCGGCAAACTGACCTGAAGACATCCACAAAAACAATGCGCCCGAGGCTAGTATTCCGGCTGCCATGAGTACCATGAAGCCCCTTCGCTCTGGACGATAGACTACGACCTCCCCTTCCCGGCTCAATGAAACAAAAAGTCCCATCGCTAAGCCACTCACAAGAAAGAGGGTCAGTTCCACCGGATATAACAGCGTGGCGGCCCACGAAAACAGCGCTAAGGCGCTACTCGCCAGCAATGCGGAGAGCCTCAATCCATGGACACCGTCTGCGGTAGCACGCGCAAACAAAGAAACCGCTCTCATAAAAAATGCAGTCGGGATAAGGAGGAGAGCGAGGAGACCGAGAATGCCAAACGTTACAGCAAAAGTAAGAAGCGTACTGTACCCATAGGTAACCGTAGCGTCCCAATAAGCAGTAGCGTTGAACTCTACCGGTCGATACTTATCCCATACCTGAGAAAAAGTAGCCGGCCCGGAACCGACAAGCGTGCGCGAACGACTCTCGAGCATTGAAGGAATTACTACGAGCTCGGTCGCACGGAACGAAGGTCGTCCGATTGGCTCAAGACGAAGCGCCAGACTCCCCACACCAAGCAACAGAAGCACCGCGATGAAAATCGTGCAAATGCACGCGGCCCACGGAAACGCGTGTCTGCGCGCGTCGGTAAAAAATAACCGGAACCGCCATGCCGTGATACACGCCACAAAGACAAGCGATACGAGAGCCGCGCTCGTATCGAAAAATAATACGAAGCACGCGCCGAGGACAGCGCTTACTACCTTATACGACACGCGCACCCGCACTTCTCCTTCCGTATCAGCGAACGTGACCGCAATGATGAGTGCCGCAGCAATCAAAAAACAAAGCTCGGTCCATGGTCCCACGAGGGTCGCCCCGCCTAACAATTCGGGTGCCAGAATCATGACGGCAATTGAGAGAGCCGTCGTCGCAAGTATGGTACCGACAAACAGATGGAGAAGGCGCCCGCAGATTCGTACCGTGAGCGAAGCTCCCGCTACGAGCGCAGCAAAAAAAAGCAGCAGTGAACCTACCGTTCCTATTTCAAAACTACTGCCCGCCAAGAGTATGATATTTGTTCCCGAGACAAAAAATGAAATGGCGGCAATGACAAGTAGTGGCAGACCCGCTAGGACAAAAGCGTCGGGCACTGGTATTGAGCGTCGAGTTATGAGTAGTTCAATACCGAGCGCACAGAGTGTGAGACCCAGTAAAAACGCCAACAGAATCCCCTTTTGAAACACAGGCGCAATCCCCGTAAGCGGAACGATGAGGATGGGCAGCGTAATAACCGCTACCGCGATACACACAGACGCGAATGAAGAAACGGACTGTGGCATAGCAATCAAACAAAGTGTACCGCATTCATTCGTTTTTCCATCGCCCGAGATGTAGCTGCTATACTTTTCCTATGACTGCCTACCAGAGAACCTTCGTTTTTGCCCTCTCAACGGGAATTGTGATTGGGATGTTGATAGCTTTCCCCGCAAGCAGACGAACTATGATTAAGGCACAATTTGAGCGCCAGAGTCCCCACTCGCCTCAGGCACTCGTCTTAGATTCTCTCGCGCAACAAAATCTACAGACGAGAGTGGCAGGAGTAATTCTCAACGTAAACCATGAGCGTCAACAGATACGTATGGACGTTATTTCTCCATATCCGAGCGGGGAGCGTAATCGTATTACATTCACGTATAGCAGCTCAACGACATTCACTATAACGTCGCCTGAGTTTATCCAGCTGCCCGGAGCCGATAGAGACGTTCTGCGGGAGGGAGCACGTATAATGGCAATTATTCCACGCTTCGCAGGGAAACTATACGCTAGTAAAATCATCGTACAACCGTAATCTATGACTCTGAAACCCACATGGATTCGCATTATCGTGTGGCATTTCATGCCTGTTTTTTTCTTGAGCGTCTTTGCCGGCGCGTGTGGCATTCTCGCGCTTACCTACCGTTTTGCATACTATACGGCGCGCACGCAGACATTCCTAAACTCGAGGATTCAGGTATCGGGTGGGGCACACGCATTTATATACGGTACCGTCACAGCAATTGACGAAGCAAATCGAATAATAACTTTCTCTCGAAAAAACCTTTTCGCCCCCGACAGTACCCCGTTGACCATACGAGCCACGGTTCCCCGCGAGGTGGCGGTCGTTCATCAAGAACTCAGTACTACCGATGACATCGTTACGGCTCTCGTAAGCGACGTATCAGCTTCGTTCTCTGATATTCATCCAGGTGACCGCGTGGCCTTATTGTTAACATGGAAGACAGCAGAACTTCCTGAGGCTGCCGTGATTTTGTTTGGCAATCCCCTCTAGTGAATCAAGTCTGATGCGATACCGGTACGATATCGTATTATTGGCGTCGGATACTGAGCAATTTTAGTTAGTATAATCTCCGAATCGCGCTCGATGACACAATGCGGGAGAGTTGTGAACTTCGGAGAACGAGAGAGTGAAGCCTCAGCGAATGCGCCCGTTTCCGGCAGTGCGAGCACAAGCCGAAAAGACCGTGCATATCTTTCAAAAGGCATGAGCAGGTCCGGAGAGAATGCGGACGCTAGTACCGTAATGGAAGAAAGCGGTGTCTTGAGCGTCGTGAAGAACGGA
Source organism: uncultured Parcubacteria group bacterium (assembly GCA_947085915.1). Classification (GTDB taxonomy): domain Bacteria; phylum Patescibacteriota; class Minisyncoccia; order Phycocordibacterales; family UBA2100; genus UBA10103. The sequence continues at coordinate 6,469 of CAMTYD010000045.1, read as the reverse complement.
AAAAACCTCATAAGTGATTCCTCGTCGACAATGAGTGAATCAATCTGATATCGTTTGGCGGCAAACATTGCCATATCAGGATCTTTTTCCCCCACTAAAGGGAGCATATTGTTTTCGTAACACCACATCACTTTTTCAATCGCCTCATACGGGTCTGTCATGTATACAAAAGGGCGCGCGGCGCGCGGCGCATAGAGCTCGTTTCCGATATCTCCGAAATTCCATTCGGACAAAAACGCTTGCTCACCCGTCCCGACGATCTTTACCATGCCCTTTGCTCGTTTGTAGCGGCGCAAGGAAAGCGGTGTCGCAATGAAATCGGCGCGCGATGTGTATGGAAGCTCCGCGAAAGTCTTTGCTCCTTTCCATGTATTTCTATAGAAGTCAGAGAGCGGACTCTCCCGCACGAATGCAATAAGTTCGTCGAGCCTGCGGTCGTTTTGAGAGGTCATGCTCATAGGTACTACTTGTGTAAAGAAAGCTTCATCGACTTCCCCGCCTGCGGTAAAGACTCCGTACTCACGGTCACGATAAGCGGAAGGAACAGCTCCTTTTCGACGAGCTGGCTGAGCGTCTGCGACGGCGTTAGGTATACCCGTGAGGAGAACTCCCGGGAGATCTCATCTTTAGACGCCGCGCCTTTCGCCCGGTATATGGTGAGACGTATCTTCCCTTTTAATTTCCCGTTGATAATCACCGCCTCAGCTTCTGCACGGTAATCGTCGAACAGTGCCGCACACTCGCTTGCAGCCCGGTCGAATTCCTCCCGCCTCAGAATCGCGCCCGCAACTTTGACGAAATCGTACCCGGCACGACCCAAGACTTCAAATGTGACTTTCTCCCCGCAGGGGCAAGCCTCCGGCACCATACGCGCCATGTCTCCTGTCTTGTAGCCCTCCATGCGCTTGCCGTAAAGGAGATCCTTACTGATGAGAAAATATCCGACACCGTCTGCATCGGGCTCCGAGACTTCAATGTCGATTCCCTTGCGCGGATGATAGTGGCCTGGAGAAAGATAATCACACGGGAACGTGCTTATGACACCGGTCTCAGCACTGGCAAACGTGATGACTTGGCGGGCATGTGGAAACCGCGACGTAAAAATATCTCTGAGTGTTTTCGAGATTGCTTCGCCGGAGAAACCGAGAATGTCCACGCTCGCACATTCACCTGCACTCATATGTTCGGAGATACGGGTCACAAAAGACGGGAAACCATACATACTGTCCGCAGCGAAGTCCTTGAGGAGCCTCTCGGCAGACGGCTCAAGTGCAGCAACATCGAGGGGAAGCATGAGGGCCCCTTCGTTGTCAGGATTATTGCGGAAATAAAGCATATTGCTCGTGCGCATCGCAAGCGGTCCAAAAGCAAGAATGAGGCGATGCATGCTATCCGGACGCCACTCGGCAGCATTTTTTGTATGCCAAACCGTGAGGAAGGGGCTGCCGCTTGTCGTCCCCGAGGTCATCCGTATTGAATACTCCTGCGGGTTTTCCGGAGGATGCGCAACAAACTCTTCAAAAATTTCATCGGCGAGAATGGCGATATCATTTCTGTCCATCATAAGCTCTTACCTCCATCGGCCAATCACGTCGCAAGTCATTATTAATCCAAAAATCCGCCGCACGTGATAAAGAGCATTTTGTTGGGATTTTCTTTTTTAATTGCCGAGATCTGTCCCGGGAGACATGCATTGGGTATCGCTGCGGAAGACACATGACCGGATACGGAAATGCTCAAACGGCTAGACCACATAATCATATAAGAGCCCAAGGCTACACTCAGAGCCGCGAGCCCAAAAAAGACAAGAGACGTTCTTTCCCGCAACCCTTTCATGCATTCATACTACCATCGAAAGCGGCACGCTGTACAAAGAAGGCGCACCCTTTACGATGAGGCGCGCCACTTGTTTGCGTCAAAGCAACCTCTATTGACCTCGCAAATTCGTTATGAGTTCTGCCCCGAACGTAGGGGTGAATTTCTCGTACACAGATTGGACAGCATTGCGGAAGGCAGGTACGTCGGCGGGAGCCACGATAATACTGCCGCTTTCTTGCAGCACCTTTTTCGTCTGTTCACCCAGCGAAATCGAATCTTCGCGCTCTACGGCAGCTGCGGCAAGAGCTGCTTTTTTGAGCGCAGTCTTATCCCCGGCGGAAAGTGAATCATAAAAAGCATTACCGGCGAGAATGGTGGTCAGAAAAATGCTGTGATTAGTTTCATTCACGTACTTCACATACTGTGTCTCTGACCCGACGACGGCAGAAAGCCTGCTGTAAGTCGTTTCTATGCCATCAATGGTCTCCACATCAATCACGGGTGCTCCATTCTCAAGATTCGTAGCGACGGGCGTAGCACCAAGCGCCTTCAGTGTCGCTTCAGCGACAGGCCCTCCGGAAGTCGCAATGCGTTTTCCTTTCAGGTCTGACAGAGAGGTTATCTTCGTGTTTTTTGAAGCGATGATACGGAAACCGCCGCTCATCGTAAAGGCGAGAGCGTGAGCACTCGTTTGCGTAGATGCGGTGTCCAAGATTGCGCGTCCTGCACTGCCGTCGAGAATTGCGCCCGCTTGTGCGTAACTCTCAAAAAGGAAGGGAAGATTAAGACTCCAAAATGCAGGTGCGTCATTGCCGAGTCCGACGGTATAGGTCGTCGCGAGCTCCACAGTGCCCGCATCGAGATACCGTAGTACATCGAGGTTCGGAATGTCGCCTCTCGCGACACCCATTTCTTGAGGGGTAACGACATCGACCGTGAGTGTGCCATTGCTTTCCTTTTCGAGGACTTCCGCAAATACGGTGGCGGCACGGTCGAAGACACTCGTCGGTTGATGCGAAAGTAACCAGCGGACATGCCGAACCTGTGGCGCTGGCTCAACTGATGCCGTAACCCCATACATATTGTAGATGCCGATACCGGCAAACAATCCGAGCGCGACAACAACTGCAAGGAAAAATTTTCCACGCGCAGTGAGGAGATTCATACAAATCAGATGATATCACCACCCTCATGTTTGGGAAGGGTGACTCCCTCAGAAACCTTGCGTGCTACCATTACTGCTCATTGTGTATGTCCCTACCCACCATCAGCGCACGAGGAAAAGCTATACACGATGTGTACAGAAAGTGGGGAGTTCCTGAGCAGTTCTTACACGGCAACCTGATGACGGCGTCAGAACTCCTACGGCTTCTCGGCGCGATACAAAACCGCATTCCCGAAATGAATGCCCGTGTGATGCCTTCTTCTTTCGATCCGGATGACTCTGCACTCTGTGCATTCCCCTCTCGAAAGACCGCGGGCTGGAACTCTTGCGAACGTGTCTTACGTGATTCGGGTGCACGCGGAGTGATGATGCGACTCCCCCTCTTCTGGCAAGTCGAGCCGAATCTATTTGCGGCATGCCAGGCAGCCGGAGCATTCATTTTTATTAATGACGCCGATAATATGCCGCTCGGAACCGCGGCCGTGCGAGATGCGCATATCGATACAATCGTGACTGATGCCGGAAACGCTCATGCGTTTGCGCGGTACCTTCTGGAAAAGAAATCCGGTATGGCAAAAACTTGGATTATTGTGCACGCACCACACACAGACATCGCGCCGGTACCTAAAGCACTCGAAGACCTGCACATCCGTGTTGCGCAAGAAGTTCACGTGTTCCCCGGAGTTCCCGTCCTTGTACAGTGCACCCTCTTGGAGAAAAACAAGGAGTCGTCTTTTCACGTTTCAGATTCATACGAACACGAAAAGACAAAAGACGGTCTGGCACTGACCAGTACCGATGCAAGCCCTCTTCCGTTTTTCCGTTATGAACTCCCGCTGCGTCTCCGCGACGAAGGGCAATGCGGATGCGGCAAAACGATATTCGCCGCCACACACTAAGTATGTTGGACTTCAATCAATTGAAAGCGCTTGTTGCTCACGTGACAAGAAAAGAAGGCGGACAGTTTTATCGTCGCCTCTATCGCATGCCGGCGGATGCAGCTGCAATGAACATCGAATCAATCGAAAAGTGGCAAGCGCTTCCGCCGGTTACAAAAGATGACCTTATTGCATGTCCGCTAGAAGAGCGCTCTTTCCTGCCGCTTTCCCAGCTCGACCACCTACGGGCTTCATCCGGTACCAGCGGTAAATCCCCGCTTTTTTCTCCGCGCACCTACGTGCGCGGGATGGAATACCGTCTCCAACACCATGATTTCGAGAATGCGTTTCTCGGATTCACCGTGCCGCTCATGCCCCACTGGCACGAACAATTCCAAGCAGAGCACGGCCGTGCAGTGCCCGTTGTTGTCCACGACCCCAACCGACCCGCCGCAACTGCGCGTCTCGCCGCAGCTGCTGGGGTCGACGCATTCTCCGTGTTTGCGTACCACGTCGTGCCGCTGGGCGAAGAAATGAAAAAAGTGAAAATGAATGAACGTATTAGATTCATCGAAATAACCGGCGAAATATGTTCGCGTGTACAGTATGAATATATCCGTGCGACATTTCCAAACGCAAAAATTCTACAATCCTATAACTCAAGCGAGGTTGAGGATGCGCACATCGGGATGCCCTGCAAGCCAATTGACGGGACAGAGCCCCTTGCGGTGTATCACCCAAAAGAAACCCACTACCTCGAACTTATTGATGCGGACGGAAAGGTTTTGACTCCGAGTGCGGGAGCCGAGGGAGACCTCCTCGTCACCGCATACCCCGGAGAGCCCGCATCATTCCCGCTCATTCGTTTCCGCATCGGAGACACGGCACGCGTCGTTGAAGAAACGTGCGCCCACGGCACATGGTCATTCACCGTGCTTGGTCGAACCGACATGGATTTCCTCAAAGTGCCGGGCGGCATAGTACGCGCCGACGAAATCGCGCGCGTACTCAAGCTGTTGTCTGAGCGCGTCTCCGACATATTTGAGCTCCACGCTTCCGAGATTGCGACGCCATCAGGTCCGCAGCTGAAGATCGTTCTCCACGTGGAAACAAAGGGGGATGCAGACCTGGCGGTATTAGCGGTCGATATATCCAAAATGATGCGGGTAGCACCATCAATGACATACGAGGACGGAGTGGCCTCGAGGCGCTACGCACCACTTATCTGCGAGCATCTGAAGCTCGTCGCCGGCGGAAAAGCAAAAAGGATTATCAGAGACTGAATCGCTTTGGTGCGCATTCCTCTAGCGCATCCGATCGTGGACTATATAATGTGAGGCATAGTATGACTGCGAATCTGCGGACACTCAGATTATTCCTGTTCGGATGCATCATCGGCGCAGTCGGAATGCTCCTCTATGGCGATACAGGCGCGGTGCGAAATTGGTTCACCGATGCGGATACATCTGCACATACAGGCACGCTCGCTTCGGCACAATGCGTCCCACAGGCAGAAGAAGATGAGATTTTCTTCATAAGCTGCGGAGGCATATATTGAAGCGATGAGCATCGACTCTATATCGAGAGCTCCCGTGCGCATCCTCCTCAGCACACTGGCTGTCCTGTGCGCGTTTTCGGCTATCGCTCTTATCCTCTCCTTACCTTTCAACGAAACGGTGCAGGTAGAATTTTTCTCGAGTGCATTGCGTGAAGCGCGCGCAAACGAAACGGTATCCGTACACGGAACCTCCTACCGCGTATCGCTGGGCGCTGTCTCGAATGATAGAGGTCACGTAACGGAAACGGCCGGAGTGGCCGCGCTGCGACTCGCGTACGAGAAAACGGCCGCACGCAATAATCCGCTCCTTGCACTCCCCGATATTGATATGGAGGTGTTCCGCGACGCAGTCGCCTCGCTGCGCTCTACCGCATCACAGCTCTCTGCCCGGCAAACACGTACCAATCAAATATTTTCTGTACAGCACTTTTTATATCCCGCCGACTTTCTGGAAGAACTTGCAAACCTTGAAGAAACGAGGAGAGACTTTCTTGCAAGCGGTAGCGATGTGGACGCCAAGCGATACCGGCTCGACCTTCTCTCTGCAATTGATACATTTGAAAATAACCGGGTGACATTTGAAAATGCATTCGGGAGAGCTGTCCCTTCCGATACGCCGAGCTACGGAACTTTAAAATCTATTATAAGCAGAGACGACTTCGTGAGTACACTGAATCGACTGGGGAGCGACGCACAGAAAGTGAAAAAAGTCGCCCAGAGCCGCACCGCATGTTTTCAAGGCCGCTTGTATGCATGCCGCCCCACCGAAATTATCTTGCCCGAACTTCCGGCATCCCCTGTCTCTCCGGTGAGTGCCGAGGCACTCTCACATGCCGAACGTACTCGCGAGATATTTGTACAAGCTGGAGACCGATTTATTTCTTCGCAATTTTTCCTGCTCACAAAAAGCGCCTGCGCACCTATCCGCCCCGGTACGGCTCCGCTTTTTGCCTTGCGTGATAACGGAGATGACGCACTGCCCTCCCCTCTCTTTGTCGGGGACATACTCTTTATAGAGAGCGCTCCCTATGCTCAGTTGCCTTTCTACGG
>CAMTYD010000044.1:0-4792 GCA_947085915.1 uncultured Parcubacteria group bacterium | reverse complement strand
GCCGATTTTCTTCCCGGGATTGAGAATATTCAACGGGTCGAATATTTTTTTTACGTCAGCGAATAGTGCGCAAATCTTTTCTCCGTACATCAGCGGTAAGTAGGGAGTGCGGATGATGCCGTCGTTGTGCTCTCCGGTGATAGAGCCATGATACTTCGCGACGAGCTCATAGACCTTCGGGGAAAGCTCAAGTATCTCCTTGCGGTTCTTCTCTTCCGCTAAATTCATGAGCGGACTAATGTGAAAATTGGCATCACCGATGTGTCCAGCGATCGTATAGAGCAGGTGGTGTTGTGAAAGGAGCGAGGTGAGTTCAGGCAAAAAACGAGGGTAATCGTCGGGGTGCACGACGATATCGTCTATAAAAGGTGCCGCGTAGAGACCGCGAAGATTCTTGCGTAACAATGCGAAGCTTTCACGTCTGATGGTCCAGTATTTTTTCGCCGCCGCCTCAGAGCGGGCTATTTTGGTCCGTACGGCGAGACCCTCAAGCGAATCGCGCGCGTCCTCCGCTTTTTCAAGTGCTGCGTCAGCAGTATCTTCCGCGAATTCTGCCATCAGTACGAGCTTCGGTACGCCGCCCGTGAGCACGAGCCACGCCTCGGGGATGAATGCGAGCCCGAGCTTAATCATTTGCAGGATGCCGAATTGACTGATGATTTGCGGGATGAATCGCACCGCGAGCTTGAATGTCTGGTCGTCGTATGATTCGAATGACTCAGGATCGAATTTGAGAACGCGATGGACAATATCCGGCAATATGCCGATATCGGAAAGAAATACCACCAGCATCGCGCGATGCTCCTTGGTCTTCACGAGTCCAAGCTTTGCTTTGGTCACGAGCCCGAGTGTGCCTTGAGACCCGACGATGAGCTGCGTAAGGTCGAAGGTACCGCGTTTTTTGTCCAACACATTCCACAGTGCGTAGCCTGCGGAATTTTTCGTGACGTTTGGCCGCGCGGTCTCAATCTCCGCTGCATGTGCATCAAGGAGGGCGTGTGTCTCGCGATATATCGCACCTTCGAAATCTTGCTGTGACTCTTTGTCTCTCAGTTCAGACATCGAGAGTGGTTTGAGCGCTACACGGCTGCCGTCCGAAAGTACGACATCGAGCTCGCGCACATAATCATTTGTTTTGCCGTAGTGAAGGGTGAGTTCGCCGCCGGAATTATTGGAAACCATGCCACCGATGGCGCAGAGCTGACGGGAGGCGGGGTAGGAGGGCATTATCATGCCGCGCTTCGCGAGAGTCGCTTTCTCGAAATCGCGATAGTACGCGCCCGGTTCGCTCTCGGCAAAATCTTCGCCGATATCACCCACACGGTTCATATATTTCGTAAACACGAGTGCTATCGAATCAGTGAGTGGCCCGCCCGTCATATCAGTGCCTGCAGAGCGGGGTGCGATGGAGATATTCTGGCCTTCCTTTTTTGCCTCGTGTACGTAGGTGACCACTGCGGCGACGTCTTTGGCATCATGTGGAAAGACGACAACCGCCGGCATGCGCTCAAAGATACTCGTGTCGCGACTGTATTCTGTGCGCAACTTCAAATCATCACTCACGTCTCCTTTGATGAGGCGTGCGAGTTCTTCACGGAGGTTCATTGGATTTAATTATATCAGCCAAAAGCATACCGGTGTGCTTTTCCGAGCGAGAGATGTAAAGTATCGTTGACACAGGGTTTGTAGAGGGCTATCCTGTGTTGTCTCCATGAATGAATATGTTGCAAATAAAGTACAGGTGTTCAGGACGCAGTCCGGTATCACCCAAGAAGAGCTTGCCGCACATGTCGCTGTCAGCCGGCAAACCATCATTGCTATCGAGAAGGGAAATTATGCTCCTTCTGTCTTGCTGGCGCTGAAGATAGCGCGATTTTTTAAGATGCCTGTCGAAAAAATATTTACTATCACACCGTAATACCATGAAAGAAATACTTGCATCTTGTGTTCTCGTCTGTCTTGTCGTTCTCGTGCTCAACCCGTTTCATTTTTGGATGCCGATGCCGCTCCAGATAATGGTACTTGGGGCAACGATTGCGGCCTTCGGCGTGGTTGCAGGCTTCGTAGTACGCGAGCGTGCGGAGGATGAGCGCGATGTTGCTCATCGTATGCGTGCGGGTCGCGTTGCGTTTCTTGCGGGGACGGCTGTACTTGTCATCGGAATTATTGTGCAAAGCTTTACGCACCAGGTGGATTCATGGCTTGTCGGCGCACTCGCAGTGATGCTTATCGCAAAAATGCTTTTTCGCGTGTACGAAGACAGGTACCTCTAATTTTTATTGCCGACGTAGAGCGAGAGAAGTAAGAAAGTACTCTTTCTTACTTCCGAGCCGAGGAGAGCAAAAAGGGACCTTATCCCCAGGAGGGATGTAAAGCTGACTTGACATTGTCTCAGGGGTATTTAGACTGTGCTGATTAGAAAGCGAATACTATTTTTATGAACAACATACTTTGGTGGATTGTCGGAGCGATTATTGTCATCGGCGGCGGGCTCGTAGTGTTTCAGAACATGAAAGCGACGCCTTCGGACGATGCACTGATGAAAGAAGAAGGGGAGATGATGCAAAAAGATGCTGCAATGACAAAGACGGATGACCCGATGGTGAAACAAGATGATGCGATGATGGAGAAAACAGAGGATTCGATGATGAAAAAGGAGGACGCGATGATGAAAAAAGGCTCGTACGAACCGTATGCGCCCGAGAAGCTCGCGCTCGCGGCGAAAGGCAAAGTCGTACTGTTCTTCCATGCAGACTGGTGTCCCATTTGCAGACCGCTTGATGCGGAGTTGATGTCCAAAGGCGTACCGGAAGGCATCCATGTCCTCAAGGTGAATTATGATACGGCGACTGAGCTTAAGAAAAAATACGGAGTCACCTACCAGCATACGTTTGTCCAGGTAGACGCGCAGGGTAACCTCATAGCCAAGTGGGGAGATGCCATCACGCTCGCTCAGGTTCTCTCCAAGGTACAATAAAAACATGTTTTTCTTCTTACTCTCGTTCGCCGCCGGAGTCCTCTCAGTATTCGCTGCGTGCGTGTTGCCGCTCCTCCCCGTCATCGTGGGCGGTTCGCTCGCAGCAGGAGGCTCACGCCGCCGGTCGTACATAATCGTCGGCTCGCTTGCGGTCTCAGTTGTTGCGTTTACGCTTATTCTCAAGGCCAGCACAGTGCTTATCGGTGTTCCGGAGGAGCTGTGGCGGTATCTTTCGGGTAGCATCGTGGTGGTGCTCGGCATTGTCATGGTATTCCCTAAGCTCTGGGTTCTCGTGCCGGGCGTGAACGCGCTGAATCGTAGTTCCAACCGGCTGCTCGCTGAGGGGTACCAACGCCAGGGAATGTGGGGTGATGTCATCATGGGGTCAGCACTCGGACCCGTCTTTGCGAGCTGCAGTCCTACCTATTTCATCATTCTCGCCACCGTTCTGCCTGCGCAGCCTTTTTTGGGCTTTTTGTATCTTGTCGCGTACGCAGCGGGGCTCTCTCTCGCACTTCTGCTCGTTGCGATTTTGGGGGAGAAATTGGTGAGTCGGCTCGGTGTAACGCTTAACCCTGACGGGAAATTCTTCCGCGGCATCGGCGTCGTGCTCGTCGTCGTCGGAGTCTTGGTCTTTACGGGTGTAATGAGAGATGTAGAGACATGGTTTATCGAGCGTGGTTTCGACGCTACATTCATTGAGTTGAAGCTCTTGGGTGCCAACGAGGATTCTTCCGTTAATTCAGATTCAAAAGCAGGATTCGTTCCTGCCGCCCAGAAGTCGTCCATGTACTCACTTGCTCCCGAGCTCGTCTCACCCGACGGATACATCAATACGGAGGGGAAGAAGATTACGCTCGCTGAGCTTAAGGGCAGGAAGGTCGTCCTCTTGGATATCTGGACGTATAGCTGCATCAACTGTCAGCGTACGTTTCCGTACTTACGAGATTGGTATGCCAAGTACAAAGACCAAGGACTTGAAATAATAGGTGTCCATACCCCGGAATTCGCTTTTGAGAAAGTACGAAAAAATGTCGAGAGAGCGGCTGAAGAGTTTGGACTCACGTATCCAATCGTACAGGACAACCAATATCAGACGTGGAACGCATACGGAAATCAATACTGGCCTCGAAAATACCTCATTGATATCGACGGCTACATCATCTACGACCACATCGGCGAAGGCGGCTACGCGGAGACGGAGGCACAGATACAGCGAGCACTTGCCGAGCGAGCACTTCGGCTCGGAGAAGACATGCCGGATGTAGCAGCACCCTTAGAGATTGCATCTACGGGCGGAAGAGCAAATAGTCCGGAAACGTATTTCGGTGCATGGCGCAATAATAATCTGGGAAATGGGAAGACAAGAAAAGAGGGAAGACAGACGCTCGTGCTTCCGGAGAAATTAATCGGCAACGTCTTCTATCTCGGTGGCGTATGGAACTTCGAGTACGAGTACATGACCAATGAATCCAAACAAGCGCAGCTCCGATTTATCTACGATGCAAAGGATGTCTATTTTGTCGCCGCGGCCGCTACTCCCGTGAGAATTAAGGTCACCCGTGACGGTGGGAAGCCCTTGGGTGCAGCCCGAGGGGCAGATGTAGGTGAGGATGGGTTTGTAACGATTCAGGAAGAGCGACTCTACAAGCTGATTCAGGATACAGAATCGGGGGTACACAAAATCGAGATAGACGTAGAGAATCCGGGGCTCGAAGCGTACACATTTACCTTCGGATGATGTACGGACGATCGGTGGGAGCAATGCGGACGTGCCTCGTCCTCTTTTTCGGTGCCGTGCTGTTGCTCGGCGCG
>CAMTYD010000043.1:0-5116 GCA_947085915.1 uncultured Parcubacteria group bacterium | reverse complement strand
CTACGCAGAAGGTATCTACGTGGACGTTGTTTCCGGCGAGGCACTCTTCTCGTCAACGGATAAATTTGACTCAAAGACCGGTTGGCCGAGCTTTACGAAGGCCATTACTGATAAGGCTGTGACGTTTGCTACCGACCACCTGCTCGGAATTCCGCGTACGGAAGTGCGCAGCGCGCAAGCGGATTCGCATCTTGGGCACATTTTCGACGACGGCCCCGTGGATCGGGGAGGCAAACGTTACTGCATCAATTCAGCTGCGCTGCGTTTTGTGGCGAAAGTTGATATGAAAAAGGAGGGATACGGTGAGTATCTCTCCCTCTTCTAGCGGGAGCGAGGAGGGGCGATTTGTGTGTACAATATGTCTCGACAAAGACGGTTACCCGTTGTATAAATCAACTCATGAACTCCACGCTTCGCCTCATGACGTCCGTTATTCTCGGAGCGTTGATTTTTAGCTTGTCCGCACCCTCCGCTTTTGCACAAGATGAGTTTGTACCGCCGCCACCTGGTCCGATCGTCCTCCCTGTTTCCATCACTTCCAACAACTCCAACACGACGCTTGCTACGGCGGGCGACATCGTGACTCTCTCTTTCACCGTCGATGTAATTCCGCTCGTTACACCTTCCGCGATTATTGCGGGACGGACAGCTACCGTGTCCGGGTCTGCAAACTCTTGGACTGCTTTTACTACAATGATTACTACAGACACTGTAGGTGTCGTGGCATTCTCTGCAGAAGTCGGAAACGTAACAGGGACAGCCACAACAACAATCAACGGAACCACTGACTTTTCGCAAGTTTCCTTTTTTATAGATACCATTGCTCCTGTAATCGAGGTACATGACGATGTGACGGCGGACGCAACGAGTGCCTCCGGTGCCTCGGTAGCCTATGCAGACCCAACGGTGACTGATGCGAACAGTACCGCCTCAGTGTCGTGCACCCCCGCATCTGGAAGCGTCTTTCCGTTGGGCGATACGACCGTTACGTGTAATGCCTCCGACCCTACGGGTAACGCGGCGGAATCTACCACGTTCGTTGTCCGTGTTGTACCTGTCGTGCCGGTCGCCGATCCTGTCGCGGGGACATACACGAGCGCACAGAGCGTCACGCTTTCCGCAGCCGGTGCGACAAACATCCGCTACACGACAGACGGTTCGGAACCTTCGTGCACGAGCGGGGAGACGTTCTCGAGTGCAATAAGCGTCAGCACATCTCAGACAATCAAAGCTCTTTCATGTTACATGTCGGGAGATATTTTCATTGCTTCTTCTATCGCCTCGTTTGAATACGTCGTAAACATTCCGGCGCCCACTCCTTCGGGAGGTGGTGGAGGTGGCGGCGGGGGAGGAAGCGGTGGTTCGCTCTTCCCGACCGCGCCCGTATTCGGAGGGCAAGTCCTCGGCGCGAGCAGCTCAACCACTCAGAGTGAATCAGGAGATTCTTGCAGCAGCGACTTGCTCGTCACCAAGTATATGCGTCTTGGCCGGGTGAATGACCCGGAGGAAGTGAAGAAACTTCAGCAATTCCTCAACGGCGAGATGGGTTTGACCTTGCCGGTAGACGGTTTCTTCGGACTCTCGACGGATGCGGCAGTGAGAGCGTTCCAAGAGAAATATGCGGATGAGATTCTTGCTCCCTGGGGAATTACAAAACCGACGGGATTCGTCTACCTGACGACCCGCCATTGGATAAATCACATTATCTGCGCCAGTCTCGACACGCCACTGCCGCCCTTGGTTCCGTTCTCCGGTCAGTAACGTCTCCGCCTGCTCTGATAGACCCCGTGAGATAAATACTCAAGAGGGTGAAAATAGTTCGGTCGCACTATCTCATGGGGTAGACCCCGTGAGATAAAAATCAAAGAGAGTGCGGGCAAGCTCGGCTGCACTATCTCATGGGGTAGAATGGCCTCATGGCTGATAAGAAATTTCCCGCTGGATTCAAGTGGGGCGCCGCGACGGCATCGTATCAAGTCGAAGGAGGAATAGAAAAAAACGACTGGGCGCAAGCGGCTCGGGAGGGTCGGGTACCCGCCTGTGGCGAGGCCTGCGGGCACTACGACCGATACGAAGAGGATTTTGATATTGCAAAATCGCTCGGACACAATTGTCACCGGCTTTCTATCGAGTGGGCACGTATTGAGCCCGAGGAGGGTATATTCGATGAGCGTGAAATTGAGCACTACCGAAAAGTCCTGCAAGCACTGCATGCGCGCGGTCTTGAGCCATTTGTCACTCTCTGGCACTTCACGCTTCCGCTCTGGTTTTCGAAGACCGGCGGTTTTGAGCGCGAGGATGCCGAGAAAGTGTTTGCGCGCTATTGCGCGTATGTCGCGGGGAAGCTCGGTGACCTCTGCGTCCATTTCTCGACCATCAATGAGCCGGCGGTGTACGTATCCAATGGGTGGCGGCGCGGCACATGGCCGCCTTTCAAGAAGTGGCCGCTCATCGACGCATTGCATGTCGCGCAGACCTCGGGTACCAACCAACTGAACCCACATGCGACGACAAGCTGGCGGAATATCATCGGGTACATCACGGTATTCCATCGTGTAGCTCGAGCGCACAACGCGGCGTACGACTCAATCAAAAAAGTCATGCCTCACGCGGAAGTGGGTCCGGTCGTACACGTCATCCTTTTCCACGCCAATGGCAACCCCATCAACAAACTGCTTGCATGGATAATGAACATCCACTGGACGTATTATTTTATGTTCTTGGTTCGCGGAAAGTACGACGTGATTGGCCTTAATTATTACCTCCATCACAAATTCGGCGGCAAAGAAGTATATGAGAAGACCGATATGGGGTGGGACGTGTATCCGGAGGGTATGTGCGCGGTGCTCCCTATGCTCGCGCGATACGGAAAGCCCATCTATGTGAGCGAGGCGGGGGTGGCAGACGCGGGGGACAAGATACGCGCGCAGTATATCCGTTCGCTCGTGCACTGCATGCATATTTCATTAGAACAGGGGATTGATGTGCGGGGTTTCATGTATTGGTCGCTTCTCGATAACTATGAATGGGCGGAGGGCTTCACGAAGCGTTTCGGGCTTGTGGCGGTGGATTATGCGACAGGGGAGCGCCGCGTCCGGGAATCTGCATACGTGTATAAACGAATCTGCGAGGAGAACGCTCTGGTAGACCCCGTGAGATAAAAGAGTCAACGTTTGCAGCGTAATGCGTGTTTGTTATTAACACCGCTTCCTCGGGCGGCTTGGTCACGCTATCTCATGGGGTAGACTAAGTACATGATTTCCTGGATTGTGCTTGCGGCTCTTGCCCAGTTCATTTCAGCGGGCATCATTTTTATAGATAAGTACGTGCTCGTGACCAAATCCCAGGTCGGCAAGCCTATTGTCTACGCTTTTTATATAAGTATTCTTTCGGGTTTTGTACTTGTTCTGGTGCCATTCGGCTTGATTTCCGCGCCATCGTCCACGGTTCTCCTGCTTTCGTTCGTATCATCAGTCACATTCATCACCTCCATCGTACTTTTGTACACTGCCCTCAAAGAGGGGCATCCCTCCGACATCATGCCCGTCGTCGGCGGAGTGGGCGCGGTCGCTACGGCCATATGCGCCTCCCAATGGCTGCACGAGGATTTGCCCGCTGCATTCATTCCTGCGTTCGCGCTCATGGTCGTGGGCATGTTTCTCATTTCGCATTTTCGCCTTACGACGCGGCAAAAATTGCTTGTTGTATTCTCGGGCGTCTTCTTTGGGGTCACGGCATTTCTTACCAAACTCATTTTCCTCGAGACCGCTTTCCTCGACGGGTTTTTCTGGTCGCGCATGACCAACGTCATCGGCGCTTTACTCCTTCTCGCCATTCCCGCAAATCGCCACGCGGTATTCTCGGGTTTCAAAGGCTCGTCGTCAGGTACGAAAGGGCTCGTCATCGCCAACAAGACCCTCGGTGGTATCGCAGGCGTGCTCACGCTCCTCGCGATAAGCTTGGGAAGCGTATCGATAGTACAGGCCTTCGCCGGATTACAATTCGTCTTTTTGCTTGTCATCGCGTATTTTCTTTCGGGGCGTTTCCCAGCGGTCTTGCGGGGTGAAATTCATCAAAAAGGTCTTACCCATAAATTAGTAGGCATACTGTGTATTGTGGTCGGGCTCGCGATACTCTTTGTCGTGTAATCAATATGTCGTACTCTCTTTTGAAAATTGCGGTGCTCGCATTGCTCGGAGTTCTAGTGTATCTCGCGTTCACCATGCGCCCGGTACCCACAGATATTACCTACGGTGTCTCGTTCAGTACTATGCATGCCGAAGAGTTGGGACTTGATTGGCGCAAGGTGTACATAGCAACGCTTGATGACCTCAAAGTACGAGATCTCCGCATCCCTGCATATTGGCCTCGTGTGGAGAGAGAGCGCAACGCATATGACTGGAGCGAACTTGATTTCCAGTTGAGCGAAGCGCAGAAGCGGGATGCCCACGTCGTACTCGCAGTCGGAAGGCGTCTTCCGCGGTGGCCTGAATGTCACATTCCCGATTGGGCGCAAAAGCTCTCTTGGGAAGAGCAGAAGGAAGAGCTGCGGGGCTATATCACCGCAGTCGTACAAAGGTATAAGGAATTTCCGGTTGTCACGCACTGGCAAGTCGAGAACGAACCATACTTGAAGGCTTTTGCCTTCGAACATTGCGGAGAGCTCGACGAAGCGTTTCTCAAGGAGGAAATTGCGCTTGTGAAATCGCTCGATAGTCGCCCTGTGCTCGTGACTGACAGCGGTAATCTTGGAACGTGGATGGGCCCCTATAGCAACGGGGACGCTTTCGGCACCAGTCTGTATATGTACTTTTGGAATCCTGAGTTCGGGCAATTCAAGACCAAGCTTCCCGCCCTCGTCTACCGGATGAAAGAGCGGTTGATGGAACTTCTCTACGGTTCTAAGCCTACATTCCTCATCGAGCTTTCGCTTGAACCGTGGCTTGTCGAGCCCACCGTTGACGCGTCGCTCGAGACGCAGCTCTCACGCATGGATGTAGAAAAGTTTCAGGAGATTATAGAGTACGCAGCGCAGACAAGCTTCAGCACTCAGTATCTCTGGGGTGTTGAGTGGTGGTACTACCTCAAAGAAAAACACGAGCGTCCCGAATTTTGG
>CAMTYD010000042.1:0-23464 GCA_947085915.1 uncultured Parcubacteria group bacterium | reverse complement strand
TGTGACGCGGTGATGCGTGCGGTCGTCGTGGTCGCGAGCGGTGCGATGCTACGTGTGATGACCGATTGCGAAAATGCGGTTGAGGTCGCGATTTTTAGTGTGGGACCCGTCGGGCAGGTCACTACCCCTGTATCAGGGTCGGTGGTGCATCCTCCCACAGACGCTGTACATGTGTTGTCTGCGGCAAGCGGGCCTGAGCACACGTGCTTCTCGGGCTTCCCGTCGTTCTTATAAATGATGAGTTCCCAACACTGCCTCTCGGCGCTTCGGAGTTGTTGTATCGCGGTCGTGAGAGCCGTCCCCATCGCACTCACCGTCTGAAAGTAGAGAGCCTCCACCCTTTGTGCCGCCTGCAAATTCTGGAGAGCGACGTTGGTCGCGGCATCGCGCAGCCCTTGCGATGCCTCAGTCACCACCCTGTCTATGTATCGCGGTTGTCCGCCGACGGATTGAGAAAGACCGGCGAGACCCTGATTGTCGGAAAGTATTTGTGTCGTCATGCCTGCGTAGAGTGCATTTATCATCTGGCCGATGTCATTGGCACTCTCAAGCTGGCGTACCGGAGAGTCGAGGATGGTCTGGAATGATTCTTGCACGGTCGCTGCTGCCGTCCGAACCTTTGCCCTGCAAGGATTTTGAGGGTCATCGGTCCTGGGATAGTGCCCTCGACCCCAGCTCCACTGGTCTTGCATGTATTGTATGCATCGAGCGATTCGAGTATCAGCGATATCTTGGGCGAGGGATAGTGCAATTACGGGGTCACACTGTGGGGCTGAGGCTGCGAGAAAATCCGAGATCGAGAATCTCACTTTTCCACCTTGGTAAGCTTTTAAGTCGCCGGTGTAAGGGCACTTGAGCGAAGTTTCGGGTGAACGCGTTGATCTTTCGTAATAACGCACCATCGCCTGCGTGATGGGAGTTCGGTGCGCAGGGTTCAAATTTTGCAGAGTACCATCCTGCAGGACGCTTAAAAACTCCGGATCGCTTCCATAGAGTAACAACTCTTGTCGTTGGTCTACCACATAGAGTGGATTGCCGTTGCGACCGGTCTGGATGGCGGTCACAGCTTTCTTGGCGAGACCGGCAGTCGCTGCTTCGCGCTCTCGGTTTACTACTTCGCGCAAGACACATTCCTTGTACACGAGCGTTCCCGTGTTGAGTTCAACGGTTGAGTCCGCAACCGGAACATAGACGCCGCCCGTGGCACCGAGTGCGCCGACACTCATTGCGTATGCGCCGTTTTGGTTGCAGTCGAAAATTCCCTGGCGTTGGAGATTCAGACTGTCTCCTGTTCCGCTCGAGCCAGTACCCCCGGTTCCAGTACCGCCAGAGCCGGTACCTCCCGTTCCGGTCCCCCCAGTGCCTGTTCCCCCGGTACCCGTCCCTCCCGTTCCAGTTCCGCCTGTACCGGTTCCTCCTGTCCCCGTACCCCCGGTGTTTGCCTGCGTCGCCGTCGAGGCGGAGGATGATTTCGCTGAGGTATTTCCTGCGTTGTCATAAGCGGCAACGTTGTACAAGTAATTGGTGGATGCTGTAAGACCGGTATCCTGGTACGAACCAGTATTAGTAGTAGTCGTTGCTATTTGAATTGTGGCTGTGGCAGGTGTCACTGCTCGATATATTTTGTAGCCCTTTACCCCGCCCGCGTCGGTAGAGGTGCTCCACGTGAGCCTGATTGAAGAAGAGGAAACAGCAGCAGCGGTAAGATTGGTGGGGGTAGTGGGCCGCGTTGTGTCGGTGGTTTGTGCAAGCACGATAAGCGGTATCGCAATGAACAGCGTGAGAAATCCTGCGGCGGTTATGTAGGTTTTCGTATTCATGAACGTTTTTCCCGGTAGTATTTGGCGAGTGAGGCAAATGAGGTAAGTACGTTTGTTTCGGCCTGATTGTAAGCGCGTAGGACAACCACTGTCGCAAATGGGTCGTCAGCATTTTCAGCGAGGGAATCGAGCGCCACAGCAAATTCTTCCATGGCGTTTAGGATGCCGAGATGTTCCGAGAGTGCGTCTTTCGGTGGGACGACGCGCACGGTAGCATTTGCGGCGGCGCGGTAATTTTGTGCGGCTGCCTGGAGCTTCTCCAGGTTCTTTTTGTCTTTTGTGTCTACGTAGTGTGCGAATATTTCATATTCAGGTTCGGTATTCTGGAGAAGCGGCATGAGAGACACCTGCAAATCCCCGCGGTACGCGAGCATGCGCTCGTATGAGGTATCTGCAGTTGTCTGTACGTCTTCCTCTTTGTGCGTGCGAAATGTAAACGGGACGATAAGACCTTCCGCCATTTTTTCCGCTGTCTTCGCGGCTACCTCCGGCGTGTAGAGGCCTTGTTCTTGTAGAGAGAAGTATTTGTCGACAACACTATCGAGTACAGCGGAACCAAGGGGCGTCGTATCGCCGAGAAATGAGAGAGAAGAACTTGCCGTGAGGGCGTCGTCCCCTTCCGAGCTCGACGTTTCCGATGTCGCGACATAAGAGGTCGCGTCGGTGCGTTCGCGCAGCGTACGATTGATTTGCCAGCCGCCCACGACAATAAGAATCACGAGCGATACTGTGGCAGTAATGAATATGTGAGAGAACCCGCCTTGGGTTGCAGAGGTAGACGAATGCCTGCCTATCAAAGTAGGACAAACACGCCCGCTCGTATACGTGCGTTCCTTTTCCACACAATTAGTATACCTCGTGCGATATGAGGTACGGTGTTCTTAAGTCCACGAAGTGTGAAGAAGGTGCGAGATATTTTGCAGAGCCTGAGCTATTCTTTTATCTCATGGGGTAGAGCGGATGAAACTAGAGTCCCGTCGGAGTGAAGGTGAACACTTTGCCCGCGTCATTTGCACTAAACGCGACTCCGTGTGCGCCGAAGAGCGACACCATCTGTATGTAGTTCTTGGCAAGCGTGTCTGCCGAAGCGTTGTATGTTTGAATAGCTTTAATAAAGTCGGCATCGCGCTGCGCTCCCGGAATGAGTGCCAGATTCGTACCGATTTCGATGTAGCTTTTCGCGAGTGCGTTGTGTGCCGAGGCGAGTGAGGACGGGACGGTCTCCATGGCAGCGAAGGTCTTTCCCATCTCCTCGAAGTCGCGTCCGATCCGGACGACTGCAGCGGCTTTTCCGGAGTCGGTACGATCTTCCACCTGCCCTTTGAGTATTTGCGGCGTATCTGAGTGTTGTTGTTCGAATGATTCAATGGTCGAGCCGATGTCGTTGCCGTAGTCATACAGCTCTTGCTGGAGAACAGAGCGTGTCGCGTTGGGCGTACTTGTGCTGATGAGACCGCGTGGTATATACGCATAGGCACTTAGCAGAGAGTCTTCTTCATTCGCGGCGGCTTGCCCCTTTGGATTTGCTTGTTTGGTGAGTTTTGCTATGAAGGCATCGAAGTCGTACGTACTCTCTTCCTCTCCATCAGGAGATATTGTATTTGAGAAGTTGGGGGCGATATACGTGTATGGCGGGCTATCCTGGGTCTGTCCCATGACATTTGCATTTTGAGTTGCGCTCGTAATCGGCCCATGAGAGGTGGGGTTTAACAGTGGAGCGGCCTCTCCTTCCCATGCGGAGGTGCGGGTTCCTGCCGGTTGTGATGCCCCGCTTACGACGATGAACGCCCCGAGGAGCACAAGAACTCCTGCTGCGCCGAGCGCAGAGACGTACGGATGTGTGCGGAACCAATCCATGTGTAGTAAGTATAGCGCATCAAAATATGTAGTATTATGTATCTGTGCGTACCTCACTTCTCGTCTCAGGTCTCGTATTTCTCATCTATCCGGCATTTGCATTCGCTTTCCCTTTTGGCGGGCAGGCGGGCATCGTCGTGCCTTGTTACAATCAAGCTATCTACGCCAGCCTGGGACCACCTCGCGGCGGTCCATACGTGTGGACAACATCCACGAAGACCTATCAATTCGGTCCTCCCACGCACGCGGGTCAATGGCTGCTCGGTCTTGCGGGCGCACCGTACTACTGCATCGTCTCGATTCAGCCGGTCATCGTGTGGCCCGGGAGTTACATAACCATGATGGGGTCAAGTGGACCTGCCGCTCCCGCCGTGAGGCAGGGTGGAGGCGGCGGATTCGGGGGAGGCGGCGCGAGCGGGACTTTCTGAATCTGACAATTGCCGGGCGAGATGTCCCCATTTCTCAAGCGGTACGTCTTCAGCGCGTACCTTGGGAGCGAGATTACATATCTCGAATGCATGGAGCACCACATCTTTTTCAAACACAACGGCTAGGTTATTCGCAAGGAATTTTCTTTTTGAGGCAAAGCCGGCTTTTACCACTTTGAAGAATGCTTTTTCATCGAGAGCTCCAAACCCTTCGACATTGCTCAGGGTAAAGAAACTCTTCGAGATATTCCCGACGAGAAGTATCGCCGAATCCACTGACGGCGGTGGTGAGAAGTTGCCACGTGAGACCTTCGCGACTATCGACGGCTCGCCGTACGCTTTGACCGAGAGTGAGAGTATCGATTCTTTTCCGTTGCCTGTCCGGCCAGGGCGCGCGATGATGCGGTCTGCGACTTCTTTTTGTATGAGAAGTGCCATCGCGCGTGGCTGACAAGCAGCTTCCAGAAACTGCCGGATGATTTCACCGGTAATGTAGTACGGAATATTTGCTGCGAGCACGTACTCACCTGCCGCGAGGTCAAAGTGCCCCGGTTCGAAGTTGCGGATGTCGTCTGTGACGACTTCTAACATGCCGGATTCGATTTCTACGGCGAATGTAGTTGAAAGTCCTGCGGCCAGCACTTCATCCTTTTCGATGGCGAGCACACGCCCGCCCGTCGCAAGGAGCTCGCGCGTAAGCGCACCTTTCCCGGGACCTATCTCGAGCACCCGCTCACCCGGTTGGATGCTCACAGACTCCGCGAGTGAGTGCGCGGCCCACGTCCCTGTGAGGAAATGCTGCCCGAGTCGCGCGCCTTTCTTACCGGATTTCATAAAAATCATCGAGAAGCCCACGCTTTTTTTGCGCAGGCGCACTTTCCGCATCTGCGAGGAGCCTCGCATCAATGTCAGAGAGGAATTCTGAAGGCAACGCGTTTTCACGGGTGCCGTATTTCGTCCGCGCATAGGCGTAGCTGAGGAATAGATACTTTCGCGCTCGCGTGAGCGCCACATAAAACAGCCGACGTTCTTCTTCGGGGTCGCGCGATTCATCACTTCGCAGTGAGGGAAAGAGCCCTTGCTCCATGCCGACCACAAAGACTGCATCGAATTCCAATCCTTTTGCCGCATGTACGGTCATCAACGATATTCCGCCCTTGTCGCGGGCGATATCAAGCTCGTCTTGCTCGCTCTGGAGCGCCGCCTCTTCCAAAAGTCGCTCGATGCCCGTTGGCGGCTCGTCACCCTCGTACTTAGCGGCGAGGTTTGCAAGTTCGCGCACGTTGCCCAGGCGTTCGGCATCTTCTTCCGTCTTCCCGCTGTACATACCCTGAATACCACTTGCCTCTATACAGAAGCGCACCGCCTCTGACGCAGGTAGCGTATTCACGGCGTGCCGGATTCTCGCAAGAATTTGCTGGAACGCCGCCACTTTCGCACCCGCAGCACCCAGCGGCTGATTCGAAAGCATCTTCTCGATGGTGACCTTACCGATGCCGCGTGGTGGCACGCCGACAATGCGCGCGAGGTCATTCTTCCCCTTCGGATTTATGGCCGCGCGGAGATACGAGAGGACATCCTTCACTTCTTTTCTCTCGAAGAAGCGCGTACCCAACACTTTGTACGGCAATCCTGCGTGTAGCAATGCTTCTTCTAATACGCGCGACTGTGAATTTTCACGGTAGAGCACTGCTATTTCCTGCGAAGGCACGCCACGGTCTATGAGTGCCGCCGCTTGCTCGGCTACGAACCACGCTTCGTACCGCTCATCTAATGCACCATGGAGCGTGATGGGCTCGCCGGTTTCATTCTCGCTGAAGAGCGTTTTCGGAATGCGGTTCGTGTTTTTTTCTATGATTGCATTCGCCGCGGCGATAATCGTACGTGTCGAACGGTAGTTTTGTTCAAGCCGGACCACTTTTACATTTGGAAACACACGCTCAAACGAGAGGAGGTTCTCTATTTCTGCCTGTCGCCACGTATAGATGCACTGGTCGAGGTCGCCGACGACGCACATATTGCCGCGTTCCCCACTGAGGAGTTTCATCAGTTCATATTGAACACTGCTCGTGTCTTGGTATTCGTCCACAATGAGGTATCGCCAACGATTTTGGAGAAGCGAGCGAGTCTTTTCTGATTCGCGTACGAGCATGAGCGTCCGCACGAGCAAATCATCGAAGTCCAAGCTATCCTCCGCTTTGAGTGCTTGCTCGTATCGCTCCCAAATCTGTGCGACTGCCTGTTCACGGCGACTCGAAGCCCGCTCGCGGTATTCTGACAGTATCTTCCCTCCACCCTTTTCGCGCGATATGGCACCGAGTATCTGGCGCGGCGTCCATTCCTCTGTATCGAGTCGCTTCAGTTCAGCTTTTACCGCGCGCAAGCTGTCGTCCCGGTCCCAAATACTAAAACTTCTTGGTATACCGGCCGCTTCGTGGAACTCCCGGAGGAGCCGCACCCCCAATGAATGGAACGTGG
The DNA here is from genome assembly GCA_947085915.1 of uncultured Parcubacteria group bacterium. Taxonomy (GTDB): domain Bacteria; phylum Patescibacteriota; class Minisyncoccia; order Phycocordibacterales; family UBA2100; genus UBA10103. Next base: position 16,881 of record CAMTYD010000042.1, on the reverse strand, counting down.
CGACGAGTGGAAGCCCACCTGGCTTCCCCGACAAGAGATTCCGGACGCGGTCTCGCATCTCGCCCGCAGCTTTGTTGGTGAAGGTCACTGCAAGTATTGACGAAGCCGGGATACCCTCCTCTATTAGATGTGCGATGCGATGCACAATTGTCTTCGTTTTGCCGGCTCCAGCTCCCGCGACTATCAAAAGAGGGCCGTCAATGTGCAAAACAGCCTCTTTTTGAGCCGTATTCAAGCCTTCGAGATATTTCACTCAGGAACTATATCACGAGCGGCTCAAACTATTGACAAAATGTTATCCCCTGGTACAATGTAAGCTTGGTTGACGCCACGTCACCCATGAAGGTAGAGTGAATCAATCGGTGGCACCGCCGAACCAGTCCTGAGGCTAGGTCTCCAGAAAAGTGAGATTTAAAGCCAAATTCCAGACAATACCCTCGTGCCATCGCTTAAAACGGCTTAGAATCTAGCTATATCAGAGGGAGGTAAAAAGGGTTCCTTTTTCCCTATGAAAGCAGATGAAAAGTCGATGAAGTAGGTTTGTTGTCGTTCAAGTCTGGAAGACAAAAAACCATTAGAAACGGCTTATACACGAAAGGAAAAATAACGATTCGCTACCGGGCTCGGCACGCCCGCGAGTGATGAAATATAGCTCGTCTAAAATCGCTCGTCCGGCGGCTACTTTGATATCCCTCCTCCTTGTCTCCGGAGCTCTCATGCCCGCGACAGCGCGGGCCTCTGTCTTAGGAGATTTCGTGTCTTCTTTGCTCCATGCGCCCGAAAAACAGAAAGAGGTGTCTTCCGGGGGCGGAAATCTTCAGACAATGCTTCTCCCGAAGCCCGCGATGAACGCCGACCCTATGGCTGGCAAGGGCGGTGGAGACATTACCATCGTGGATGACTCGGCACTCATGCCCGCAGAAGGCCCATCCGGCACAATCGCGGATATCGAGAAACCAAAGAATTCAATGATTAGTGTCTACGTCGTGCGAGAGGGTGATACGCTCAGCGGCATCGCCAAACTCTTCAAGGTATCCCCCAACACTATCCTCTGGGCGAATGACTTGCCGCGAGGAAGTGCTTTGCAGGTAGGTCAAACATTGACCATTTTGCCCGTGACAGGACTCAAATACACAATAAAGAAAGGGGACACCATCGCTTCCATCGCTAAGCGGTACGGTGCCGACGCAGTTGAAGTGGCTACTTTCAACGGAATCGATGACGAAACGCTTGCGGTTGGTGCCCAGATTCTTATTCCGGATGGAGAAATCGCAGCTGTCGCAGCTACTCCCGCGACCAAGTCAAAGGGCATATTGGCCACAACTCTAGGTGCGGTCAAAGGCACAGCAACCCAAATCGGATACTACATGCGCCCACTCGTGGGTGGCATAAGGACGCAGGGAGTACATGGATATAACGCGGTTGACCTTGCCGCACCTACCGGCACTCCGATACTTGCCGCTGCTGAAGGCGATGTGCTTATTGCCAAAGAGACCGGATGGAACGCAGGGTACGGCGGTTATGTCGTTATTAAACACGGCAATGGCACTCAAACGCTGTACGCGCATCAATCGAAAGTCGCTGTATCGCCGGGGCAGCATGTACAGCAGGGACAAGTTATCGGGTACGTAGGCTCGACAGGCAAATCGACCGGAGCGCACGTCCACTTCGAAATCAGAAACGGAATCAAGAACCCCTTCTAACACCATGTCCGTACTCATACACGAACTGCTGATATTGCTCCGCCACTTTAAGTAACGTCCTGTTGCCTTTTTCACTCCGAGCTGTTATTCTACGGCAGCTGTGTTAAAGATGGATGTCATAGTTGATCTCCAGTATGGAGATTGCGGAAAAGGCAAAGTTGCCCACTATTTGAGCCACAAGAACTCCTATACCCACGTGCTTCGCTACAATGGCGGATGCAATGCGGGCCACACCATTTTCCATAAAGGTAAGAAATTCGTCACCCATCACATTCCGGCGGGCGTTTTTTTTGGTGTGAAATCTATCATCGGCTCGGGATGCGTGCTCGACCCGGAACAATTCTTTCGAGAGATAAAAATGCTTGAAGAAGGCGGGGTAAAGACCAAAGGAAAACTCTTTGTCGCCAATAATACGCATGTCATTACGGATGCGCACAAGAATGAGGATAAACAAAAAGGGGGAAAAATCGGCACGACCGGCCGCGGCAATGGTCCTGCCTACCGTGACAAATACGGACGCACCGGCGTGCGCGCGGAAAAGGTTTCAGAGCTACAGCCGTACCTCGTCGACTTGTATAAAGAGTGGTACGGGAGCAAAAAAGATGTCTATGTTCTGGCTGAGGGTGCACAAGGATTCGGACTTGATATTGATTGGGGCGATTACCCGTTCGTCACCTCGAGTCACTGCACTACAGCCGGCGCGCTCTTGAATGGAGTGCCCGCAAGCGCCGTCCGTGATGTGTGGGGAGTCGCAAAAATATACGAGACGTATGTGGGCAGCAAGCAATTTCAGCCTGACGGAGAGTTATTCAATAAAATCGGTGACATCGGTGAGGAATTTGGATCGACGACCGGTCGCCGTCGTCAGACGAATTGGATGAATATGCAGACGCTTGAGCGTGCGATTCGCATGAACGGCGTAACAGATATTGTGTTCAGCAAGACTGATGTCTTGCGTGATGTGGGCGCATGGGCCGTTATCGATAATGACAAGGTAGTCAATTTCAAGAACGAAAAAGCGATGCATGGTTTCATCCTCAAGCGTTTGAAGGGCTTTGGCATAGCAAAGGCTCGCGTGCATTTTTCTGACAGCAAGGAGAGGATATAAATTTCCGCAGGGATTGTGAAACAGAGTGAATAACCCGAGAACCATGGTTCTCCATAGGTCGTCGTTTGACGTGTCCCCATAGGAGGTACACTATAGGGGCTTATATGGCTGACGATACGACGTTGCGGGATGAATTGGCGCGGGACCGTACGGTGCTTGCGAATGAGCGTACGCTCCTTTCTTACGGACGCACTGCTCTGGCGCTTGCCGGGGCGGCAGTCCTCATTTTTAAATTTACTTCCCCAGAGGTTGGCATGACACTTGGATCACTTTCTCTCATCGCTGCCGGTCTCGTCTTGTACTGGGGTTTTCACAGCTATCGCACCGTCGCCGCGCGCATTGAAACGGGCGCCTCGGATTCTGCTAAAGACTCAACACTCTTGCTTGCAGAAGTCGACTAAGTATTCCCTACAGCTCGCGAGCACGGTACTGGAGAGCTTCCAATCCCCCAAGGGGACTGCTGTTTGTAGCTAATCGCTTTGCTCTTAGACAAACAGGGAACCCCATAAAGGGACTGCTGTTTGTAGCTAATCGCTTTGCTCTTAGACAAACAGGGAGCATATGAGCCGGCCTATAATTCTCGAGCTCTGTATTGCAATGCTTCAAGCATGTGAGATGGTTCGATATTCGTTGATGCGGCGAGGTCGGCTATTGTCCTCGCGAGCTTAATGGTGCGGTGGTATCCCCGTGCAGAAAGTTTCATGGAGCGGGCAGCACCTTGGAGTGTCTCCTCTGCTTTTGATGTGAGTCCGGCAACGGACTCGATTTCTTTTGGCCCCATGTCAGCATTGGTCGCAACGTCTTTTGCACTCTTGAATCGAGTCCTTTGTAGTTCGCGTGCTTCGGCAATTCGTTTGCGTACAGTGCCGGTCTCATCATTTTTCCTCTTGCCGCGCACCAAGAGCGTCTCCGGCGCCATATCACCCACATGTACCCACATATCAATGCGGTCTGCGACCGGGCCGGAAATCTTGCGCCGGTAGCGCTCTATCGCAGCAGGCATGCAACGGCATTCTCGCGTACCGTATTTACCGCATGGACATGGATTGAGTGCGGCGACCAACATAAAATTCGCAGGAAACATCGCAGTACCTTTTGCGCGCGCGACCGAGACGCGCGCATCTTCGAGCGGTTCGCGTAGTGCATTGACCACATCGCGATGAAATTCAGGGAATTCATCGAGGAAAAGCACACCCCGGTGCGCAAGGGTCACCTCGCCGGGTCTTGGCACCGTGCCGCCTCCAATCAGCGATGCGTATGAGGAGGTGTGGTGCGGAGCGCGGAATGGTGGCCGACGCATGACGCCGCCTGAAAGCGTTCCCGCTAGAGAGTGTATGGTCGTAACCTCTATCATTTCTGATTCAGAAAGTGGCGGCAGAAGTGCGCTCACTGCACGTGCGAGCATTGTCTTGCCGGTGCCCGGCGGGCCATAGAGTGCGATGTTGTGGCCGCCCGCAGCGGCTATCTCGAGTCCCCGCTTTGCGCTCTCCTGCCCGCGGATATCACTGAGCGCAAATTCAGAATCTTCCGAAGCGTCGTTGGAGAAGGGCTCTGGGATAAATGCCTGAATAGTGAACTCATTTTTCGCATTGAGATGAGATATGACGTCAGACAGTGTACGCACCGGGTAGATGGTAATGCCGGAGACGAGAGACGCTTCGACGACGTTGTCTTCGGGGATAAAGAGCTCTGTAAATCCATGGTCACGGGCAAGAAGTGCAATGGAGAGAGCTCCGCGAATAGGGCGCAAGCCGCCGTCGAGCGCGAGCTCTCCGGCGAATACGCGTCCCGCTGGTTCGAAAGAAAGTTCTTCTGCGGCGAGGAGATAGGAAAGCGCGACGGAGAGGTCAAATGCGGCGCCTTCTTTTTTTAATTCTGCGGGTGCAAGCGATATGACGATTTTCTTATTGGTACTTTTGGGTGATGTGAGGCCACTATTTTTTATCGCCGAGGCGACGCGGTCACGCGCCTCCTCGACTGCCTTATCAGGAAGACCGACAATGGAGAAGGCATGTAATCCGCGCGCGAGGTCTGCCTCGACCGATACGAGATGGGCTTTCGGGAGCGATGGCTGTGCGCCGAAGACTCGCGCAAAATTCATTTGAATATTGTAGCAAAGAAAGAAGCGAGCGGTCCGGGAACCGTTCGCCTCCTCGTCGCACCTGTGTCAGCCATCAGGCCGCATAGGTAGAAATGTCATCACTGAGCGCGCGCAGTGCGGTCAGTTGGATATCCTCGATGAACTGGAATCCGGCCCGTACTGAATCAGGGTCCCTTTCCCAGACATCTTCCAACAACTTTTCACCGTGTTCGTAATGCTCAACCGACACGTGAATATCGAAGAACACCAGCGCTTCTCCCGTCAGCCCGAAACTCTTGGCAAGTTCCAGAAATGCCGGATAGTCGACGTTGTCGAGCTTTTCGTATGCCTCGACCGCCGCCCAGATTCTGTTCCAGCCTTTTTCTGCGCCGTATACGGCAAGCTGTTCAATTATCCAGGCGGAGAACTTTTCGTTGAACTCCTTGCCATACGGAGTTTTCGTTCGACCCCTGTGAATGGATTGAATCATCTCGACGCCGACGGCGCGTGCCGAGATGTTGTACAGCTCGTCGTGCGAGACCATATTCGTTCCATCCTTGCTGACGCCAGTCTCCTCCATCAGGTTTGAAAGGAGAGCCTGCTTGTAAGCTTGTGATGGCGCGAATGCCATCAAATCCCCAAGCAAGGCATTGAAGTGCCGCCTGAGCTCGTTGAGCCGTTCGAAGAACAGCCGTTTCTGTTCGAGGCTGAATCCTCTGGTCAGCGTGGGATTGAAGAGCGGAATCGCTTGTTGCTTCTGTCGATATCCGCCGACCCATTTAGCTACGTAAGAACTGAGACTTTCCGTCATTGTGCGCTCCTTGCCGGGTTGTGGCCACATCGTGGCTCGGGGAGATTTTATCAATTACGTAGTAGAACAGCAATCGTCTTGTGATGGGGATCTTATTTTTAGACCATCCTCTCAAGCCTCAGGCGTGTGCGACGCACGTACGGGCAGCAGGATTTGCTTCAAGCCGGTCGAATGGGATTTCTTCTTCACCCCCCTCGCAGATTCCATAGGTGCCATCTTCCATTTTTTCAAGTGCAGCGACGATGTCTTTGTGGCGTTTTTCGAGCTCTTCCACCAGCGGCACATTGACCACCAATTCTTCTATTTGGTCGGCAGCGTCGATAGGGTCAGACTCCATACCTTGGCCTGCGGCGCTTCCCTGCCAATCGCCTGAATCGCTTTGCATGCGGCCGTGCGTAGCCAACTCTTCTTCCACGGCATCGCGCTCAGCACCCAATGCACCTCGTAATTCCTCCAGCTGCTCTTCGGTGATGTGTTTCATACTCTGAGTATAACAAAGTACGTGGGGCTCGCGCTAGAGTTGGCGACTGGCCTGCAAACGGCTCAAGATTTCAGGGAAAGAGTACGGACTCTCTGCAATAATGAGGATGTTTTGGGTGGGAAATGAGTAATAGAGTTGGATTTCGCCCCGGTCGTCTTTCAGCGCACGCACGTCGTAATTACGCATGATGAGGTCTTCGTAGGTGCGTTTGCTCGGGACACCGTTTGCGTCTTGTGTAAGGCGGGGGACGGATGTGAAAAGAGGTGCGAGGTCAGGATTCAGGGCATCTTCCCAGGCAAGCATTGCCGCAAATGCGCGGGCGTGGGAGACGACGGGGATGATAATGAGAGGTGCGCTTTTGTCCGCAGCGTGAACGCCGAGGAAGAAATCATCTGCGAGGGCTCGCAAGGCCTCTTCCGGGGGATTGGCTCCTGTCGCATCCATAAATTCTCTGAATGTCGCCGGGCGATTTTGCGGGACGCCGTCGGCATCCACTTCCGCGGTCACCGGAATGATACGCGTGATAGATCCGAGCGCTCCCTGTGATGAGCTGCGTCCTGATTCGAGTGCACGTTTAAGTTCGGCTGGAGATTGTTCGTCGAGAGAGAGCAACACGCTTTGTTCTGCGAAGAGAATTGAAGAACCGGTGTCGATTTGCGCCGGTGTCTTTTGCTGGTTCATTACAAAGAAAACACCGAAGAGTGCGCCTCCACCAAGGGCGAGGAGTGTAAATGAGGCAAACAATATTCCAAATAGCCGACTTGAACGTTGATGGGCGCCCGGAGTTTCAATCCCGCTCGTACCTTTATGGGCGCGACGGTCTTCTTCGAGAGACACAGCTTTTACCACTGATATTTTCTGGTCGTAAACCACGCCCTGTAAATCGTCCTTGAGAGTGTGAACGGCAGTGACACTGCTTTGGCTTCTTCCCGAGACTTTAGTTTCGGTAGCGTTTGATGGAGGAACGGTCATTCGGGGCGGGGTGCCCGGTGAGGTAGTCTTTGGCTCTTGCTGTAGCGGGGCGGGAGCGGCCGGTGCACTCTCATCGCCGAGAGCAGAGCCTGCGATACCCGTATCAAATTTTTTGAGTTCAACGGGTGCTTTCTTTTCGTTGGGAATCGCATCATCGCGACGTTCGGGCAATTTGACTGCGGCAAGTATTTTTGCGATGTCATTCCCTAAAGCGGGCCCTTCTGTGCTCGGAGTAAATTTCTGCACCTCAGCCGGAGAGAGAGGCTTTTCTTTCAATGTCAAAGGGGCGGGAGCGGGAGGTGTCTTGGGGCCCGGTACTTTTGGAGTTTGTAAAACAAGCCCGACGTCTTCGGCGATTGTGCTCTGGCGTATTTCAGTTGGACGCGGAGGGATTGGCGTAGGGACTTTGGCGGGAGGTGTGGGGACAGGAGTTACCTGTGGGGATGGTGGAGCTGGTACATGGGGTGTGGCCTGAACCACGGGAGGTGTCGGCTGTTGAATTGGTGGTGCGGGTACTGCGGGCGTCGGCGGAACTAGCGGAGGAACGGGAGGTAGTGGCGTTGCGGAAGCGGGCTTAGTCGGAGCTTCGGCCGGTATCGCAGGAGTAACAGGATTCTGCGAGATTGATGCGGCCGGAGCTGGTTTCTGTGCCGTGCGTATCACACGCTCCTCAAGGATGTGTACTTCGGGTTCTGCTTGTGGTTGGAGCGGTGCCCCTGCAGCGTTCGGCTGTGTGCCGTTGTTAGAAATTGCGCCGGGGTCTTTCGCTTCGTCCATGATTATCTCCGCCGCTCGTATCTGGTGTGAGCCCCTTGCGTGCGGCCCATTCCGGATCAGCAGCCTTGATGGAGAGATTATACCTTCCTTTCTCGTCTATTTCTTTGATAACGACAGGAACGATGTCTCCGAGTGATACTGCGTCGGATATTTTACCGATGCGGAAGGGTGCCACTTCTGAGACGTGCACCAATCCGTCAGCTGTCGGCCCGAGCTTCACGAATGCACCGAAGTCCATGAGTCTGACGACAGGACCTTCAAATGTATCGCCCACCATGTACTCACGGGTGAGGTCGGCAATTTCTTTAAGCGCTGCCTCTGCCGCTCCGGATTTTCCGGTGATGAATATCGTACCGTCTTCTTCGATGGTGATGTCGTCTACTTCTGTGCGTTCGCGGATGCCGTTTATCATTTTGCCGCCCGGTCCGATGACGAGTCCGATTTGGTCTTTCTTGACGACAATCGTGAGAATCTTCGGCGCGCGTTCGCTGATGTCCGCGCGAGGTGCCGCGATTTCTTTTGTGATGACCTCGAGAATCTGCATGCGGGCTACTCGAGCTTGTGCAAAAGCTTCGGTCAAGACCTTGAGCGGTACGCCCTCTACCTTCACGTCCATTTGTACTGCGGTCACGCCAGCAGAAGTACCTGCAACTTTGAAGTCCATATCTCCGTGGTGGTCTTCAGGACCTTGTATGTCGGTGAGAACCTTGTATGCACCTTTCTTTGCATCACTCATCATACCCATCGCGATACCTGCGACCGGACGTGTGATAGGAACTCCCGCATCCATGAGGGCGATGGTTCCTGCGCAGACGGTGGCCATCGATGTCGAGCCGTTGGAAGCAAGACATTCAGAAACGATACGCACGGTGTACGGGAAGACATCCTTTGAAGGCATCATGACCCGCAATGCTTTTTCAGCGAGCGCCCCGTGACCGGTCATGCGGCGGTTGAATCCCCCGACACGCCCTGTCTCTCCGACTGAAAACGGTGGGAAATTGTAATGGAGCATGAATGTCTTTTTCGTGTCCCGGTTCTCAATTGTGTCGAGAAGCTGTGCGTCGCCCGGGCCGCCGAGTGTGAGCGCTGCCAAGACGTGCGTTTCACCTCGATAAAAAATTCCGGTCCCGTGAATAACGGGCGAAACACCTCCTGCCTGCGCAAACAGGGGACGAATTTGGTCGAGAGCACGGCCGTCTACGCGCTTGTTCTCGTTGATAGCGAGGTCGTGTACGAATGCGTCGAGACGTTCTTCGTAGTACGCATCGATTTGTCCTTTCGGCATCTCGGGAAGTTTCTCTGTCGCAGCTTTCATCCACTCGGATTTCATCGGACCGAGCTCTTGCTTTGGAAGTTTGCCTCCTGATGCATTGAGCTTAGGCTCGACGAGCTCTGCAAATGCTGCGATAAGCTCAGGAGTCGTCTCCGGTGCTTTGAATTCCCACTTTGTCTTCCCACGTTCCGCGATAATAGATTTTTGCCACGCTTGGATTTTTTCGATTTCTTCGCTTGCGAGCGCGAGAGATTTCTCAAGAACTGATTCATCTACCTCGCGTGCGCCGACTTCTATCATATTGATGAGACCATCCTTCCCACAGACGGTGAGATCGAGAAGTGCCTTCGGAGGGAGCTCTTCTTCGCGCTGTTTGTACGTAGGATTCACGATGAATGCTTCATTCCCCTCCTCAAGGCCAACGCGCAAGGATGATACCGGTCCGTTGAATGGGATGTCAGACGTTGCGAGTGCGAGCGATGCGGCATTAACTGCCAAGATGTCGGTGTCGTACTCCTCTATAGAGAGGACGGTGATGATGACCTGCACTTCGCGCTTCATCCCCTTGGGGAAGAGCGGGCGGATGGTGCGGTCAACGATACGGCCGGAGAGAATGGCCTCATCCGAGGGGCGTCCTTCGCGTCGCATGAATCGCGAGCCGAGGATCGCTCCCGCTGCATAGAATTTCTCCTCGTATTCGACGGAGAGCGGGAAATAATCTTTGTCTGACTCCTTGCCCATTACAGCAGTCGCCAAGACGGCGCTATTGCCGTAGCGCACCAATACCGAACCGTTTGCTTGGTCTGCCCAATCGTTAAACTCGGCTGACATTTCCTTCCCGCCAATATTGACGGAATAAACTTTCTTTTCCATTGTTCTTTGGGTGATGTCGGGATTTCAGTAGTGAGCCATATGGCCAACACTGCCTATCCAGACACCACAACTATCTACTAATGAGATGACTATAGTATGAATCTTTATGAATGACAATGTGCTAGGATAGCGTCCATATGCGAATCCTTATATTTCCTACCGTCGTAGCTATCTTGGCTTGTGTTGCCGCATTCATTTGGGGCGGCTGGATTGCACTCTTCACCGTCGCGCTCTTGGCCGTACTTGAAACGACGCTCTCTTTCGACAACGCGGTCGTAAACGCCAAAGTGCTGCAGCGTATGGAACCCGTGTGGCAACGCCGCTTTTTGCAGTGGGGCATTCCTGTCGCTGTCTTCGGTACGCGTTTCGTCCTACCCATCTTTATCGTCGCTGTCGCGGCGGGCTTAGGGCCGCTCTACGTGCTGAATCTCGCTATATTCAACCCGCTCGAATACGGCCATCATTTGGAAGAGGCGCACTATGCTATCGCCGCTTTTGGTGCGGCCTTCCTCCTGCTTGTGTCACTCAAATATTTCTTCAACGACCGCAAGACAATTCATTGGATAACAATCATTGAAAAGTATCTTTCCCGCTGGGGTGGAATCGAAGCTATCGAAGTAGCGCTCGCGCTTCTGACGTTGCTCGTGTGTGCGTATCTTGTGCCCCTTCACGCTGCGACCATTCTCACGGCGGGTCTCATCGGCGTAATCCTTTTCATCGTTATCGAAGGTGTCGCACAATCTTTTGAAATGCAGGCGGGTGCCAATATCGCGAAAAGCTCGGTAGCGCTCTTCATCTATCTCAACATTCTCGATGCCGCGTTCTCACTCGACGGTGTCGTCGGAGCATTTGCCGTGACTTCAAATCTTCTTATGATTATCGCAGGTCTAGGTATCGGTGCACTATTCGTGCGGGCATGCACCGTGTATCTCGTCCGCGCCCGTACGCTCGACGCCCTTCCTTATCTTGAGCATGGCGCGCACTGGGCAATTTTCGGTCTCTCCATGGCAATGCTCGCGAGTCTCTTCGTGGATGTACCAGAGCCCGTCACCGGATTCATCGGACTTGTCTTCATTGTCTTTGCGTACATTTCCTCACGGAGGAAGATGAAAACCGCTTAGCCTTACTCCACTCCTGTGATTCGTCCGATGTCGGACGCCTCTTCCGTATTTTCTGCGATTGAGTCATCAGGTGCAGAGACTTGGATGTCCCTTCCTGTCTGCCGTGAGTTTTTCCCACGAGTGGGGGCGGCTTGCCGTGAGCCTGCTCGCCCTGAGCTTGCCGAAGCAGTCGAACGGTAGTTCAAAAGGTAGCGACGCGGGTCTTCGTCCAGGTCGAGGAAGTGCTCTGTCGCTTCGCGAAGCTTGCCTGAGGTAGAGCGGCCGAAGGAGACGACTTCTACTTGGCAGCCCGCGTGCATCTTTAAGTATTCGACGAGCGGGATGAAATCGCCGTCGCCGGTGATGAGAATGACTGCATCGAGCTTGGGAGAGGCCGTGATGGCATCAACTGCCATGCCGACGTCCCAGTCAGCCTTCTTGGCTCCGCCGTAGAAGATTTGGAGCTCCTTGGTCTTCGGCTCGATGCCGACTTTGGTCAAGGCTTCGAGGAAGGCTGTCTCCTCGCCTGATTCTGTCGTCACCATGTAGGCGCGGGCTCGGATAAGGTGACGTCCGGCGACGGCATCCTTGAGGACATTGCCGAAATTTACCCGTGCGTGGTAGATATTCTTTGCACTATGATAAAGATTTTGCGTATCAATGAATACACCGACGCGCTGTTCTGTATGTTTTACTATTGCCATATGATTTTGTGAAATTAAGTCGCATGCTCGATTCTGTGGAATCGTGTCACCTCAACATCGACTGAGAGGTGACCGTTACACGACGCTTCTTATTAATGAGCACGAAGAGTCTAGCTCTTCATGTGAATACATTTATTAAAATACCCTCTAGACCGAGTATAGCTTACAAAACGAGGCATTCGTATGAAGAAAGCCAAGGCCGAAAGGCCGGGATTACTTCTTCAGACCGAGTTTCTTCACCAAAGTACCGTACGCGCGCTTGTTGTTTACTTCCAAGTACTTCAAATGCTTGCGGCGGTCAGCGACAAGGCCCAAAAGACCCCGGCGGCTGTGTTTATCCTTGCGATTTTTATCCAAATGGACCGAAAGTTCCGCGATTCGGCGTGTAAGTACGGCTACCTGCACTTCCGGAGACCCCGTATCGGTGTCATGGCGGCTTGCTTTCTTGATCTCGTTGTCCTTTTTGCGCTTCGTAAGCATCTGAGGATGATATCACATTCTCTTCATTAACGCAAGGGTTTGAGCCCTTGTGCCGCGCTGGGGAGCCCCTATTTAGAGCCTCTATTGAGCCGCAGGAGCGGTGGTGGCCGGGACAACTTTCACGAGTTGTATCGAAAATACGAGGGTGGAATTGGCTGGAATGATGACTTTACCGCTTGCATCCTTCACATCTTCGCCGCCGTAGCCGAGGCCTGGAGGAATGGCAAGTAGGCGCTCCCCTCCTTCCTTCATCTTGTTGACTCCTATCTGAAAGCCCGGAATCAAGCCCTGGGAGCCGAGTACGAAGGTGAGAGGCTGATTGCCATGTGCTGCTGAGCTATCAAATACTGTACCATCGGTGAATTTACCGACATAGAGGACGGAGACAGTGTCTCCCGGCTTGGCTTCGAGACCGGTGCCCACTTTTACGTCTTGGCCTTGCACGGTACCCGCCTGGTCAGGGGTTGTGGTGGCGGTTTGTTCTGTCAAGGCTGTCTTCGAAGAGTTCATCGACTGGTAAGCGAAATAACCTCCTACTGCGAGAATGATAATGACAATAGCTCCTATACCAATTGATTTTGTATTCATACGCACAGAATAACAATCCAGATAAATCACGCAAGGCGCATTTGCTTGTGCATAAAAAACGCACCTGCGTGGAAATTAATCCACGCAGGTTAGCCGGGTACGTGTAGACGCAAGAGGCCATTTTTTCCCTCATGATCTCGCCAGTGATCGAACTTTCTGTTCGGGGTTTTGATCGGCCTGGGTTTCGTAACGGGAATTGCGATACACATTGTTGGGTTCGTGGTCCGAGAGAAAAGTCCGTTCAAGATTTCTTCGCTCGTGTAAGTGAACATTCTCCACGGATATCCCGGAACCTCCATGTAGAGAATGACGCCCCCGACTTTTTTCGCTGACATCTTCTTGTTGTTGGACAAGGTTTTTTGCCCAATCCGGAAGCTAGCCGAGGGTCGAACTCCGTGGCCGAGAGATAGAGATGCAGCTCGAGCAGGGCAAACGGCGACGAAATGCCCGTTAATTCGAACCGCCGAGAGCATGGTTCCTCGTCCGTCGTTAACGATAATCTCGGCTCTATACCCAACGGCGCGCGCCATTTTTAGAATGTTGCGTACCATAGAGCCTTCAGGCAATTCCGATTCTCGTCGCGCATATTCCCCCGCCTTGTATTCCTCGAGCCTCAACTCTCGCCCGATCTTGTGTTCTTCTTCGAGGTAAGCGAAATAGCGATGAAAGATGTCTTTGACGAAGTGTCGTGTTACTACGGGTGTAAGTTCGGCCGCTACTGCGGTAAACTTATCTCCGCAGACGAATCTTTCTTCCCATTCCTCGAATGTCCACCCGTACTTCTTTCGGGTGCGTGACTTTTCGAATCTCGCCTTCGCTTTTTCCCTGGCTTCCACAACGACGGGAAACCCAGCTTTCCGGACTCCTGTCGTCATGACGCAATTCCTCTCGTGTTTTGAACTGAAAGAACGTTTCGCATAGTGCAACAACTGGCCGCTGGGCGCAATGTCTTCAGCAGGCGTACAATCTGTTATATATGGAACCACTCGCCTCGAGGATACGACCAAAAACGCTCGAAGAATTTGTCGGCCAAGAACATCTGACGGGTGAGGGTAAGCCTTTGCGGGTCGCCATTGAGAAGAAAGAGCTTTTTTCCTTTATCTTGTGGGGGCCACCGGGCTCCGGTAAGACGACGCTCGCCCGCATTTATGCGAATGCTGTCGGCGCGGACTTCTACGAACTTTCAGCGGTGGATTCCGGCAAAGAGGATATAAAAAAGATTGTGGGAAGCAGACAATTGAAACTTGGCGGTAAGCCAAAAGTACTTTTCGTTGATGAGATTCATCGTTTCAATAAAGCACAACAAGATTTTCTTTTGCCTTTTGTCGAACGCGGCGACATCACGCTCATCGGTGCGACCACGGTGAATCCTTCTTTTGAAATCATCTCTCCCCTTCTTTCTCGCGCACGTGTATTTGTACTCAATGAGCACAACGAAAAGGAGATGGAGCAGATATTGAAGCGAACGAAATTGAAGATCCCGAAAGATGCGCGCGATTGGCTCGTACAGATGGCGAGCGGCGACGCACGTCAGGCGATTACCACACTCGAAACCGCGCAAGCTCTGTACGGAGAGATAACACTCGATAGTCTCAAAGAAGCAATCCAATCCAGACACATCCGCTATGACAAAAAAGGCGAGGAGCACTACAACACCATCTCAGCATTCATAAAAAGCATGCGCGCATCGCAGCCCGACGCCGCGCTCTACTATCTCGCGCGTATGGTAGACGCTGGCGAAGATCCGAAATTTATCGCTCGGCGTATGGTGATATTTGCGAGCGAAGACATCGGACTCGCACAGCCTACCGCACTCGTTGTCGCCAACGCGGTCTTTGAAGCGGTGAATAAAATCGGCTACCCGGAAGCTACCATAAATCTCGCGCATGGCGTCGCCTACCTCGCGCAATGCAAAAAAGACCGCCGTTCGTACGAAGCGATTTTCGAAGCGCTCGACGATGTAAAGAAATTCGGTAATCTCCCGATACCCATGCGCGTGCGCAATGCGCCGACGAAATTGATGAAAGAGCTTGGCTATCACAAGGGCTACAAGCTGTATGAAAAAGAGTCGTACCTGCCCGAGAAGCTCAAAAAGAAAAAGTATTTGAAGTAAGACGCTTTACCGCTCGTCTTTCTGTTTGAACCTGGCCGATGCCCGGTCCATTAATCTAGTCATCTCAGTATTAAGAGAGAGCCTCGACTCATGTTGCTCCATTTTAATTAGCAACCTTACGAGTTTCCACTCAGGGCTTAGGATAACCTGCTCGGTGTGAGGGGTTCCATCGCTCTCGATTTTTAGCCTAGCCTCATACTCCTGCACCTCCTTAGAAACTACGCGCGCCTCCGAAAGCAAGAAAAGCATCCAATCGTAACTGGTACTATTGAGTGGCAAAAAACCCGGGATACCAGTATTTTGCGCAATCTCTGCCAAGCCCAACACCGTATCGACCTCCAGGCCATACTGTTGCGCGAGAACATCCACTACCCGTGCATCTTGTTCCAGGCGGTTCTCTCTCCATTGCTCACCCCGCGAATTCTCTTTCTCCAGCATAATAGGTAGGGATAGAAGACGTTATTTCGCTGCTTCATCAATCCACTCGACCCCTAGCTTTTCGAACTGTGCCCGAAGGTCGCCCTTGATGGCTTCAAGAAAATCTTTGAGCCCAGGGAAATGATGCGTCGCCTCGTCGAATGCGGCCACGGCTTTGCTTGCATAATCCGCATGGAATTCTTTCGGGATGTACAGCTCCACTCCACCTTCAGCGATATGGAGAAAGCCCTCGATTTTGTCGAGCGCACACACGAATTTCGCTTCCACAGTCGCTTGGTCTTCGTACTCGCGCCACAAGCTATAAATCCAATCACCGAAGGAAATATCGTCGGTCATGTCGCGCATCGCAGCATCTTCCTGTACCGTTTTATCTTCTCTCACTTTTTTCCCGCCCGTGATTTGCTCGTACGCATCAATGTCACCCGTCGTCGACTCAGCGAGGTCATGGACAAGCGCCAGAGTAAGCGTGCGTTCCATGTTTACGTTCACTTTGCATTCCGAACCGATGACAAGCGCCATGAGCGCAAGCCGCCACGAATGTGCAGCGACCGTATTCTGCTCACCCCGTAGTGACGAGCCGTATCGCTTCACAGACTGCAGGCCTTTGCTTCTCTGCAAGAAAGTCAGGATGTCATGGATTTTCTGTCGTCTCATAGTACTTGTATTCTTTGGTTGTTAAGATTTTATCATCTAAAAGTAGTCCTCGGGCGCGCAGTTTCTTTGCTGCGCGCCCGAGTCGTTTTCGTATCAAGGAGCAGCGAGCCACTCATCGATTTTCGACAGAGCTGCCTGCATGCCATGCGTGTGGTCGCACACACCCGGTGCATAGAGGAATTGCCAGTGAACAGCATCCGCGAGTTCCGAGAGCAGCGAACGACGGGTTTTGAGCTGATCACTCCTCGAGTGATGCATTACTTCGTTGAAGTGCCGCTGCTGTGGAATGAGTAGCGGTCCCAAACGTGCCAAACCAGTCCCGTCGACGAGAGCGACGCCTTTCTCGGCGGCGGCTTCGATTAGGGCTCGGAACGGTCCGTAACCAACTCCTCCGCGCGCGATGTTTGCCCATCCGTACGCGAAGTACATCGCGTTTTGCGTATCGAGAGCTCCGCGTGTCAGATGTTTTGCCGCCTCCTCATAGGTGACAACATGGCCGGCTTTGCCGCCACCGCAGGAGCAGGGCGCGGTCCGGCACCAGTGGCACTCGTAGTAGACGCCGTATTTGCGCAGCAGCGAGATCGCGAACTCTTCCGGGGAAAGGTCCGGCACAACCTGTTTGGCGTGCTGGATGGAAGAGAGAATCCCCATGCCGAGCTGAAGTTCCAGAGCGTTCCACATTGCCATCTCGTCATCATTGAAGACGCTCATTCGCCGATTCTCGCC
>CAMTYD010000041.1:0-4727 GCA_947085915.1 uncultured Parcubacteria group bacterium | reverse complement strand
GGAGCACGCCAACTATACTCTCCTCTCGGACGTGAAGAACTTTCTTAAACGACACGTTATCGGACACTTCATGGGCGTCCTTTATAGACATTCTGTCCTTTACGGTCTTAGTGTCCTTTAGATTACCCTCCCGAATGTCTGTAAGACTTTCTTGAGAAAATGAGAACGTATCGGACAAGGGTGAGGCTTGAGAAGCACTCAAAAATGCGCCGAGCTCGTCCAAACCTTCGATCATAGTATTGGCGTTCTGCATTGAGAGAAACCCGGCCACGGCGAGAACTCTCACGAAAGATATTTGCTTCCGAATCGAAGCGCGACAAGCGAGCATGCCCTGAGACTCTGTCCTCATTTCGTTCCTCAACGTGAGTACAAATTCGAGCATGCGTAAAGCCTCCGAACGAATAGAAACCCTGATAGACTCTTCCGGAGGAAGATGATTCGTCACCAGATAGAGAGCCGCTACCAGACGCTCCGCGCGCCGATACGCCCTATCGGCAGATTGATTGCCGCCAAAGGGGTGGGTACGCACAATTTGCTTATCAAAAAAGCGAGCCAGAGGGTTCGATTTCTGTATGTCTTTTCTTTCGTCCATTATATGTCCTTGGTGTGTACTATATGCTTAAAGTACACCCTGACGTCCGTGAGTATATAAAGGACATGATTGATGCGCAATCCCCTCAGAATACGCTTTCGGGGTCGTGAATTTTTCGCTAAAAATTCCCTCCGTTTCGTGCCGCCGCACTGCAAAGACCCCGAAAGCGTATTCTGAGGCTTTGCGTATGGCAATACGAAAGGGTGAGGTGAGATGAGGTGATATGATGTCCCCATGAAAGCAAAGCAGAGACGCGGCAAGGACAAGAAAGCCAACAAAGAAATCGAAGACGTAGTGGAATATGTGAGCAGCGAGGCGATGCGTGGGGTTTTTGCAATATTCTGCATTGCGGTCGCAGGATTTCTCGTGCTCGCACAACTCGGTGGTGGCGGAGCTATCGGCAGCACACTCTACGAATGGCTCTCGTGGCTCTTGGGTGTCGGATATCTCCTCCTTCCCCTTTCGCTCACCCTTCTTGCTACGCTTATCTTCCGCTCTTTTGAACGTAATTTTGGCTGGGTGCAATTCACCGCGATGACAGTTTTTCTCCTGGCCGCGCTGGGACTAGTCAATCTCGCCTTCAGCGGTCAGGGCGGCATTCTCGGCATCGGGATATCAAATTTTATCGTCGCCGGAGTAGACACGACAGCGACGGTCATCTTCCTCGCGGCATTCATCATCGCATCGCTCGTCGTCGCTTTCAATATCCATCTTGGTGTTCTTGCCACCTACCTCATTGACCTCTTCCGAAGAAATCCTGCCGATACCGAGAGCGAGGTACCTGACGTGCCTGTCGTCGGACTTCCGGAAGAAACTCCAGAGGAAGAAGTCGATACAGAAGAAGAGCCTGAAGCTCCTGAGAGCACAAAAAAAGAATCCGGTAACACCTTGACGAAATTTTTCAAGGGTGGAGAAGCGGCTACAGAGGGATTCCCCATTATTGCCGCAACGGGAAGCGCCTACATTCCCCCACCGGTGTCCATCCTCGCAAAAAATAAAGGAAAGCCGGAGGTCGGTGATGTAAAAGCAAATATGAACATCATCAAACGCACCCTGCAAAACTTCGGTATTCAGGTGGAGATGGATGAGGCTTCCATCGGACCGACGGTGACGCGCTATGCGATGAAGCCGGCCGAGGGTGTGCGCCTCTCGAAAATCATTGCGCTGCAGAGCAACCTTGAGCTCGCACTCGCCGCATCCCCTGTGCGCATTGAAGCTCCGATTCCCGGCAAATCGCTCGTCGGCATCGAAGTCCCGAATATCGCTCGCACCACCCTTGGCCTCGCACCGCTCGTCTCGGATGATGCGTATGTCCAATCTGACAAGCCGCTTTTGATAGCGCTCGGCCGCTCGATTACCGGTGCGGCTCATTTCGCCGATCTCGCGCGCATGCCGCACATGCTCGTTGCCGGTACAACCGGTGCCGGAAAATCTGTCGCCATACACGACTTCATCGTTTCTCTCCTCTATCGCTGCGGACCGGAGCGGCTGCGCTTTATCATGGTGGATCCGAAGCGCGTTGAGCTTACCGTCTACAACAACATCCCCCACTTGCTCACCCCGGTCATTACTGACGCAAAGAAGGCCATCCTCGCCCTGAAATGGCTCGCAAAAGAAATGGAACGCCGGTACAACATTCTCGAGGCAGAGGCGGTTCGCGATATCGCTTCGTATCATACAAATGTCGTGGCACCTGCATTGTCCGCCCTAGGCGGATCCGCCTCCGGCGGAAAAAAGCCTGATGATAATAAACCGATGCCTGAAGCGATGCCTTATATCGTTCTCATCATCGACGAATTGGCCGATATCATGACCTCGTATCCGCGCGAATTGGAGAGCGGTATCGTACGCTTGGCACAGATGAGCCGCGCAGTGGGAATCCACCTCGTGCTTTCGACGCAACGGCCGAGCGTGAAGGTCATTACCGGCCTCATCAAGGCCAACATCCCCGCCCGTGTCGCCCTCCAAGTCGCTTCTCAAATAGACTCACGTACTATTCTTGATACAGGAGGCGCAGAAAAGCTCCTCGGTGCCGGAGATATGCTCTTCCTCTCTGGAGAAATGTCGAAGCCGCGCCGTATCCAAGCGCCGTTTATTTCAGAAGATGAGGTAAAGAAGGTGGTCGCCCACATCCTGAAGACCAGCGAGGGCACGCTTCCGAATGAGATAGATTTCTCAGACGCACGTGCAGGCCAAGGTCCCGACCCGATATTCTCCTCAAGTTCGCTCGACGAGGACAACGAAGATGATGAGCTCTACGCGGAAGCAAAGCGCACGGTGATAGAAGCCGGAAAAGCGTCTACATCATATCTACAGCGCAAACTCGGCGTCGGATACGCACGAGCCGCGAAGCTCATTGATATGCTCGAAGAGCGAGGTGTAGTCGGTGCCGCCGACGGAGCAAAACCGCGCGAAATAATCGGCGAAGGAAACGCAGACGAATTGGCAGCTGAACCGGCAGGCGAAGAAGAGGAACCACGCGCATAACTATGTTGCCGTACCGGGATAGCAGATTGACCTATATAGCACTCGGCATCTTCTTTCTTATCGTCATCGGGTACGCTTACTACGAAGCCCGCGGGTTACTCTTTGGCCCATCTATCATCGTAAGCGCGGAAATAACTGAAGTGCATGAACCATTTATCACCATAAAAGGACAAGCTGAGCGCATCGCTTCCCTTTCGATGAATGGTAAAAATATCCCCGTTACCGAAAACGGAACGTTTGAGGAACCCTATCTCCTCTCGCGGGGCTACAATCGCATCGTCCTCGATGCGAGCGACAAATACGGACGTATGCGGAGGGAAGCTATCGAGATTGTATATACACCGAAAGCCGACTCTGAACCTATCATTGCAGCCACTTCGACCCCTGCTGCCTCTTCCACACCCCAGGTAGCGCCCCAACAACAGTAGGATATACTCTTCTCCATATGGCTGGATTCACAAAAAAAGTAAAAGCTCCCTCCAAGACGACGGGCTCCGGCTCTGACGCTGATATCGAGCGCGCGATCTCCCAAATAAAGACAAAATTCGGTGACGAGTCCATCATGATGCTCGGCGCGCAGCCGAAAGTGGATGTAAACGCTATCTCAACCGGCTCTATCGGTATTGATTGGGCGCTCGGCATCGGCGGCCTCCCCCGCGGGCGCATCATCGAAATATTTGGGCCTGAATCATCAGGTAAAACGACACTCTCATTGCATGCCATCGCAGAAGCACAAAAGAAAAGCGGCGTATGTGCATTCATCGATGCAGAACACGCGCTCGACCCTGAGTATGCCAAGAAGCTCGGCGTGAAGATCGAAGAACTGCTCGTTTCCCAACCGGACACAGGAGAGCAGGCACTCGAAATAGTGGAATCCCTCGTGCGCTCAGGCAAAATCGATGTCATCGTCATCGACTCGGTCGCAGCGCTTACACCCAAGGACGAAATCGAGGGAGATATGGGTGCGCAGCACGTCGGCAAACAAGCCCGCCTCATGTCGCAAGCACTCCGCAAACTCACGGCAATCGTCTCGAAGACCAAGACGGTCATCATTTTCATCAACCAAATACGCATGCAGATAGGAGTCATGTTCGGCAACCCTGAGACGACTCCGGGCGGCAAGGCACTCAAATTCTATACATCGGTCCGCATCGACATCCGCCGCATCGCACAGATAAAAAAAGGCGATGAGACCATGGGTGGCAGACACCGCGTGAAGATTGTGAAAAATAAAGTCGCAGCTCCTTTCCGCCAGACCGAATTCGATATGCTCTACGGCGAAGGTATTTCTAAGGAAGGCGAAGCACTCGCGCTCGGCGAGAAGCTCGGCTTCGTCGCGAAATCATCCGGTGGTGCATACAGCATCGGCGAGCAGAAAATGGGTCGTGGCTACGACGCCGCCCGTACATTCCTCAAAGAGAACAAGCCAATACTCAACCAGCTTCTGAAAGACATCCGCAAAGGCCTCAATGAAGGTGGCGGAGTAATCGGAAAGAGCTCGAGCACGAGCGAAGAGTAAACAATGGAAGAACTGCAAAAGAAGGCGGGCAGTATCGGGCATAGAATTTCTCACGCTGCCGAATATGCCGCAGCGACAACGCTCGGCAACTATTTAAAGGAAAAACAGATACACACTCCTGACGGAGTC
>CAMTYD010000040.1:0-10012 GCA_947085915.1 uncultured Parcubacteria group bacterium | reverse complement strand
GGGCGGCGAGCTTCGCGGAATAAATGCGGCTCATTTGTCCTGCGCCGATGCCGACCGTCGCTCCGTCTTTTGCATACACAATCGCATTTGATTTCACGTGCTTGCACACGGTAAAGGCAAACATGAGGTCGGAGAGTTCGGAGGCTGTCGGAGTGCGCTTGGTGACCGGCTTCACTTCCCCCTCGAAAACTGTGTTATCAATATTCTGCACCAGCATCCCTCCTGCGATGGAGCGCACCATCGTTCTTTTTTCCGCAGGATTCGGCATCGTCCCTGTGAGGAGTACGCGGACATTGGGCTTCGCAGCGAGAATCGTGAGCGCCTCTTCTTCCGCATCGGGGGCGATCACGACCTCGAGGAATATTTTGACCAGCTCCGTGGCGAGCACGGCAGTTAATTTTGAATTAAGAGCTACGATACCGCCGAAGGCAGATACCGTGTCGCACGCGAACGCACGCAGGTACGCATCATGCACGTTTTCCGCAACGGCGACACCGCACGGATTCATGTGCTTCACAATGACGCAGGCAGGCTCATCGAATTCTGCGACGCATTCAAAGGCGGCATCCGCATCTTGCAGATTGTTATAGCTGAGCTCTTTCCCCTGCACCTTTCGCGCAGTAGCAACACCCGGGCGTTTGTCACTCGGGTCCAGATACAGAGCTCCTTCCTGATGAGGATTCTCTCCGTAGCGAAGAACCTCCCCACGCTTCAAATTAAGACTCAATTCTTCCGGAAAACCCGAGCTTTCGGCGTTCATCGCCATAGCTTATCACAGCGAGGGCAAAAGGTATTGCGGCGATAGTCACATCGCGGAAAAGCACTTGAAAATTTGAAGGGTTGAAGACTACGATGCCGAGGAGCATCGCGGTTGCCACCACGGATGGCCAAAATATCCTCCATCCGGAGAGAATCCAGAGAGCGATGACGACTTCAATGACCCCAAACGCGTGAAGAAGTACATCGTCAGCGACATAGCCTTGCACGAAGGGTGGGAAATACCCTATCCATGCATACGGGTCGGCGAGTGCGTTTATCGGTGGATACAGGAAGGCAAAAGCAACTCCGATACGTAACGCGAGATTCGCTATTCTCTCAGGAGTCATGGTACTTGTAGCGAGGTTATTGAACTACTCAACAACGTTTACCTTCCCGAACAAGCTTGCATTGATGTGGTCGTGATAACCCCATGCGCCCGTCTTATTGAAGGTGAAGGAGTAGTCGCCACCGCCTTGGCACTGGTCAAACGCCGTCTTTGTCGTGTCAGGGCAGTGCTCTTGTCTTGATGTGCCGTTATACAGCGTGTGAGAAGGATGCTGAGCCGAAGCTACCCACATTGTCCCTCCGCTCGTATTCTTCCAAATCACCGTGCCGCCTTTCTTGATGGTGACTTCCCGAGGTGAGAAACCGTTGCCGTTGTACGTAACGGTCGCTGATGTCGGTGCAGTATTCACACTCACGTCAACACCAACCTGTGTGCCTGTGTCTGTGGGAGTAGGAGTGGGTGTGGGAGTAGGACTTGGAGTGGGGGTGGTATCCGCATTTTCGCTGGGTATCGTCGAATTATCCGCGACTTCCGATGCGGGAGTCTGTTGACCCGTAAACCACCATGCACCGCCTCCTATGATAATTACGCCGATAATAATCCCTATCAATGTATTCTGTGACATAAGAAAATATAATGAGCCCCTAAATTAGTCTTTCATCGAGTATATCATTTCCACTCGTGAGGAGTAGATGAGGATTACTGGCTCTTTTTGGCAAGAAAATCTTTCCCGTGTCCTATATCGGTCGTGACAGGGATGTTGCCCTCACAGAGCTCACATTCACTTTCTTCCCATGAGCTGAGGTGGACTTTGAGCAGCTGGTCAAAGATGGGTGGATTGCCGACGTTTTCTTTTGTTACGTCGCCGCGATTGCAGATGGTAATCGCTCCGACAACGTCAGCTCCCGCTACACGTGCAGCTTCCACAACTTTCTTGATTGAGCCACCCGTTGTCGTCAAATCCTCTACGACGAGAGTTTTCTTACCCTTAATCACTTGGTCGTACCCGCGCTTGATGATGAACCCTCCTTGGCCGTCTTTATCCGCATATACGCCAAACACCTCACGACCCGTAAGCTCACAGAGGTGGTAGGCCGTCCATTGTGCAAGGATAGCGGCTCCGATAGCGGGTCCGATGACCACCTCGACTCCCGCATCTTTGAATCGCTCGGCCATCGCGCGACACACCTGGGAAGTCTCGCGCGTGTACGCGTACATCGCATCCTTCAGAATATAAGAACCCGCATGTCTGCCCGAAGTGAGCACGAAATGCCCCGCGCGGAACGCGCCTACTTTTTGCAACAAATCTAATACCTCCTCTTCATTCATATCGAAGTAGTTTAGCTGCTCCGGATAGCGAGCGCAAGAATTGCGTGTGTATTCATCTTTTACAAAGCGGCACGAATTGCGCTATCTAGCTCGATGGCTTTCTCGCGAGCCTTTGCCGCAAAGTCAGCTCCATCCGATGCAAATATGACGGCGCGCGATGCGCTGATTATCATTCCTCTCCCTCTGCTATCTTTGCCCGCTTTGACTGTCTTCTCAAGGTCGCCGTTCTGCGCGCCAATGCCCGGAATGAGTATCGGCATGTCCCCCACAATCTTGCGAACCTCAGCGAGATCCTCCGGATACGTAGCACCAACCATGACGCTGCAATTCCCACGTGCGTTCCAGGGACCTGCAGCCAAACGGGCGATGACTTGGTAGAGCGGTATACCGTCCACTTGGAGACTCTGTATTTCTCCCGAACCGCGATTTGAAGACTTACAAAGGACGATGATACCTTTCTCTGTGTGTTCAAAAAATGCCGCAAGGGCATCCGAGCCGAAATAAGGATGGACGGTGATTGCGTCTGCATGCAAATGATCGAATGCCGACGCGACGTATCCGTTATTTGTATTTCCGATATCCGCGCGCTTGGCGTCCAGAATCACGGGCACCCCAGGCGCCTGATCATTGATGTATTGAATAGTGGCGCGAAGCGCTTTCCAGCCCTCGTCTCCGCGAGCTTCGTAAAAGGCAGGATTGGGCTTGTAGGCACACACAATATCCTTCGTGGCATCGATAATAGCGCGATTAAACGCGACAACAGTCTCTCCTACCCCCGCTTGCCGTATTGCCTCAGGAATCTTTTCAAAATCACTATCGAGCCCTACACAAAGGAATTTGCCCTGCTCCCATTGGGCTTCCAAGAGCTGCCTGAAATCACGGCTCATTGCGCCCCATAGTACCACAAAACAAAACCGGCGGGATGGGCTCCCGCCGGGTTTCTTGTCGAGGATAAACCACATGATTTATCCTTGCTGCGTATAGAAGACAACTCGCCGTTCGCCACCGAACTCGCGAACCTTGAGGTCGTCTTTCACCAGGGTCAGTATCCGCCCTCCTTCCGGTCCGTGTTCCTCGTCCAGAAAGATGGGGGGTGCGCCGAGCGTCTGTGACACCAGTTTGCCCAGTCTTTGGAGCGTGGACTGCAGTTTCGCTGGCGGGACATCCGTTTCCTTGCTCGTAGCGAGCAGATTCCTCGGATTCTCTCCGGTGAGGTCAAAAAGGATGACAGTGAAGCCATCTCCCTCCTTCGTCACGAACAACACGGAGTGCGTGTTTGTGCATGACTTTCTGCGCGCAGCAATGAGCGCAGCATTCATATCCGATTCCATATTCGCCTCTTTTCATCTTAAGTTGGAAACACTGGCTGGTGAGAAATACGTTCCCGACCAGTCTGGCGTCTCCAACATCTTTCAAAGAACAAAAGAGCTTACCAAAAACCCTCCTTACGGAGGGCTTTTGTCTGAATGTCTAGAAGTTAGATATGCAGGCAAGAGACCTCCGCTTTGGAGCGCATCATACCCATCATGAGTCCTGAGTGCTTCTGCATCTGCTCAATGTAGCAGGGCTTTTGACCCCGTCAAGCTGCGCCTTCGGAACACGAGAAGGGCGACAAATAGCGCATTCGAGATGACCAATGATACAGGAAAGAGCGCGGTCGTGAGATTGAACGTGCTCAAGGCAAATAAGCTGACAAGATATTTCGCTGCGGAAAATGCAAAGAGGCTTGCCGTCTCCTCATTCGGCCTCAGATACGCCTTACGATATGTGGGAGCAAAGGCGACCACATCGGTTATCGTCACAATAACGACAGCGGCAAGCGGGTCATCTGTCGCACGCCACAAAATGATTCCCAGTAGTGCGCCCGCAAAGCAAAACCAATCAAATGTCGTAATCTCCCTATGACCTTTCAATACCGATAAAAGGGCGATGCCGAGTACGGCAACAGCACTTATCCCGGTAACCCACGCACCAGGGCCTGCTCCCGTAAAGACCTGAGCGAAAAACGTGATTCCCATCAGAAGCGAAAAAGCGAACCAGGAAAACGGATGCGGCTTGGTCGTCCCCCGCAGGATGTCGCGATAATACGGGACGTAGCTGATAAGGCCGATTACAACAGCAAGTATGCCGAGAATTATTTTGTAGTCGTACACTCACCTAGTATCTCATGCGCGCCGACGGAAGAGGGCTTTACCAAGCTCGACTGCCGTTACGTTGAGCACACCGACCAGCACGACGCCAAGGAGCCATACGGGTGACAGAGCGACCGTGCCAAGGATAGATTGAAGCGGTGGGAAATAAACAGCAAGAAGTATGAGCACGATGCCGATGGAGACACCGCCGAGAAGGTACCGATTGGAGAAGCAATTGTACTTGAAAATACTCTTGTCGAGGTCACGGAGGGCAAATGCGAGAAAGAGCGTGTAGCTTCCGAAGCTCGCAAAAAGAAAGGTCTGTACAAGAGCCGTGGGATACCCGAGATGGAGCAGGAGCCAGTACAAACCAAAGAGAAAAGCGCTCGTAGAAAATCCTATAAAAAGCGTGAGAAACCGCATCAGCGGGTCGAAGAGCGCGCCGCGTTTGTGGGGACGCCCCTCAAGTGAACCCTCCCCTTTCTCAAACGCAAACGCGATGGCGGGGAAACTGTCGGAGAAAAAGTTGACGTAGAGAATCTGTAAAGCATTGAGTGGAAGCGGGAGGCCTATGACCAATGCACCACCGATGAGGAGCAACTCGTCGGACACCGAAGAAAGTAGGTAGACCAGTACCTTACGAATATTTTTTAGTATCTGTCTTCCCTCTTCCACGGCTGCGACAATCGTCTCGAAATTGTCA
This sequence comes from uncultured Parcubacteria group bacterium, assembly GCA_947085915.1. GTDB lineage: Bacteria > Patescibacteriota > Minisyncoccia > Phycocordibacterales > UBA2100 > UBA10103. The sequence goes on along the minus strand of CAMTYD010000040.1, from coordinate 4,803 downwards.
TCGAGCAGCACCAAATCAGCGACATCGCGCGACACCTCGGTGCCCGAGCCCATGGCAATGCCGATGTCGGCCTGTTTGATACTCGGCGCATCGTTGACTCCGTCACCGGTCATCGCGACAACTTCTCCCATTCCCTGAAGTACTTTGACAACCATCATTTTGTCGAGCGGCGAGACGCGCGATATGACGCGCAAAGTACTCAGACGACTTGCAAACTCTTCCGAGCTTAAGCCCCGCAACTCTGCAGCATCGAGAACGCTTCCCTCGCTGATGGTGAGCCCGACCTCTCTCGCGACCGCTTCTGCGGTACCACGATGGTCCCCTGTCATAATGATGGTCCTGATGCCTGCCCGCTCCACGCGCCGCATGGCATCGGCGACCCCCGGGCGAATGGGGTCGTGCAAGGTGAGCAATCCTTTAAAAGAAAGGCCTTCTGGCTCGAGGGTCTGAGGAAAAGATGCCGCTTCCTTCGCTTCTACTGATTTTGTAGCCACAGCGACGACGAATGCACCGCCAGTCGCGAGCGCGTGGATACGCTCCTGCGCACTTCGTTTCTGAGATTCGCTGAGAGAAGAACGTTCAACGAGAATATCTGCGGCGCCAAAGAATACCAATTCTTGTCTTCCTCTATGCTCTACGAGAGATGCGGAGAATTTATTGACGGCGTTGAACGGAAGAAATCGTATGATTTTGTATTGTGCTTTGACCTCCTCGACTGAGATATCACGGAGCGCTGCCGCGCGCACAAGCGATACTTCGAGAATCTTTCCGCTCATGCGCCATTCGGCTACGGGGTCTTCGCGATTTTCCACCAACACGTTCGAATTCAGCACCGCGAGCTCGAGTAGCGTATTTTTCTCCAATCCTTCCGGCAAGAGTTGGGCGAGTTCCATCTTTGCCATGGTGAGCGTGCCGGTCTTGTCGGTGAGAATGTAGGTCGTACTGCCGAGCGCCTCCGCTGCAACAAGCTTACGGATGACCCCTTTGCGCTGTGCCATACGCTGTACCCCGATTGCGAGAATGACCGTGAGCGCGATGGGAAGACCCTCGGGTACGGCCGCGACGGCGACGGCGACGGAGGTGACAAACATATCGGCGAAAGAATGTCCCGAATAAATGCCGATGACAAACACGACCAAGGTGAGCGCGCCGAGAAGCAGGCTCGCATGCGAGCTGAATTTCTTTATCGCCGCCTGCAGCGGAGTGTCTTCATTGTCCAATCCTCCAACCAAGGCGGCAATCTTGCCGAGCTCTGTCGCAGAATCCGTACGACATACAATGGCGGTGCCCAAACCCTCCGTCACGAGTGTGCCCGCGAATACCATACAATCTTGATCTGCGATGGCAGCATCCGTGCTTGAAGGTTCGATAGACTTCTCAACTGCCATGGACTCACCCGTCAAAAGCGCCTCGTCTATCTGGAGGTCATTGACGAAAAGAAGCCGCGCATCCGCCGGCACCCGGTCGCCCTGCGCGATGCGGATGATATCTCCCGGCACAAGGCTCGCCGCATCGACCTCTTTTTCGACGCCGCCGCGTATGACCCGCGCGCGCTGCCTGAGATAGGTCTTGAGACCTGCGAGCGCACGTTCTGCCTTATGTTCTTGATAGAAACCCAACCCCACATTGACCGCCAGCGCCGCGAATATGAAGAGCGAGTCGCGTAGATGCCCGATAGAGAGCGTAACGACACCCGCAACCGCAAGGATGATGATAAGCGGACTCTTGAATTGCTCGAGAAGTATCAGAAGCCCTACGGCGCGGCGCTCTTGCTCAATGATGTTGGCACCATATATTTCCAGACGGCGCGCGGATTCATCTTCGGTAATACCGTCGCGTACATCGCTCTCGAGGATATCGACGACATCTGCCTCCGGTAGAGACCAGAATTTTTTTTCAAGCACCTCGTCCTTTGAAGACATCCAAGAATTATACCTCGTGAGATAAAGCTTTTCTGGATTAGCTTGACGCGATAGAGAGATATCTCATGGGGTATGGCGCGTCTCAACACTTCGTTGCGCGTATTAGTTGATTTCGATGTCAATATGACGTATGCCCGGATGGATTTTCCGGATGCGCGCCTCTATGTCATCTATCTTTTTTCCCATCAAGCGCGGGATGCGGTCCGCATAATCAACGCAGAACCGTTTGAATGCTTCATAATCGTTCCTGACTTCTTCAAATTGGTCGCTGAGCGAGGATTGTTGGAACGCCTCGCTGAAAAGTGCCGCGCCGTTGAATTCCACGTCGCACTTGATACGGTAGATACCGAACCCTAGGACGACTGATTTAAAATCAATGACTTTTTCTATCGCGGGCTCACGCAGGAGAAGCTCTTCTATCTCCTCTTGTAATTTTTCCGGAATAGCACGTCCCAAAAGGTACGAACGGTTCTTTATAATGAGAACAACAGCGACCACGCCGAGTAGCGTCGCGATGATGATGGAACCCATCGCATCCCACAGCGGAGAGCCCGTGTAGTACGACAGCGCGATGCTTATCGATGCGATACACACTCCGAAGACGGCGACGGCGTCCTCGAGAAATACGGCGAGCGTGGAAGGGTCGGCCTGCGCGAGCCGTTTCCGCCAGCGCGTGCGGGGAAACATCTTTTTCAATTGCGCGGTGGCGACCCAGAGCGTGTACGATTCTATTACAAGCGCCACAATGAGCACGATAAAGACAATCCACGAGATTTCGACCGGATGCGGATTGAGAAACGACGTGATGCCGTGGTAGGCGGTTACACCCGCTCCGACGAAAAATATGCCGCATGCGGAGATAAGCGCCCAGAAGGAAAGCTCGTTGCCGTAGCCGTATTCAAAATCCTCATCAGCTTTTTTGAGCGAGCGGCGAAGGCCGATGAGAAGCAGTATTTGATTGGCGGTGTCCGCAAGACTGTGTATAGCCTCGGAAAACATCGAGCTTGAACCCGATACAGAAGCGGCGAAGAATTTAATGATAGTAACGACCGTATTGCCGACGACAGCCGCCGCGACCGGCTTGAAGCTCATCGTACTGTTCAGTGCCATAAAGGTCAGTGTAATAGATTCGGCTGAATGCGCGAGCATGAGAAAACATCGTCCCTACTCACGGCAACCGCATCGATTACTTCCACGGCAGCGGCACATCAACGACCGTAAAAATGCTTGTGTAATCGTCGGTCCAGACCGGGGTATCGGTAATGTCAGGGAGCCACGAGCCCGCGTTGGCAAAAATGGTTGCAGTGAAAGCTTTCGGGCTCTTTGTGAGAAGAACCCATTTTGAGCTGCTGCCGTACTCACTTGAATCCCCCGAATCAGTAATCACCATAGCGTCCATCCCCAATTGCGCAGCGATGCGCAGCACAATCGGTGCAAGGTCGAGATACCGGTTCGACACATGTATCGCGATGATACTCTCCTCGTCCCGCACATGCTCCGCGTACAAAGCGACCGCTTGGACGGTCAAGAGGTGCACCGGAATCGTATCGTCGCTAAAAGCATCTACGACCAACAAGTCATATTCACCGAATTTGCCTGCACGCGCTTCAGACTGCAGCACCAATCGCCCGTCTCCCAGACGGACTTCCGAACCGGCACAGTACGATAGATAGCTGAAATACGTGCGGGCGATTTTTTCGATACGTGAGTCAATTTCATAAAACACGAACTCATCATTATCGCGGCAATAACTCGCGATAGCACCAGTGCCGAGTCCGAGAATTCCTACCCGCACAGTAGTACCCTTCCGGATATCCTGCTCGTAGAGCATCGCCCGTCCGAGACCACTGCTCGCTACGTAGTACGAAGTAGGGAGAAATTGTAAGTCTTTTGCATTGGGCTGCGAACCATGGAGCGTCGCTCCATGCATAAGCGTAGTCAGGCCGTCATGGAATCCCACCTGCGCCGGTCCGTAGAAATTTCGCGAGGAAATCGAGGCGCTGTCATCAGCTTCAGGAGCAATAAGATTCACGAACAACACGACAATCCCGCAAACGAAAAGTATCCGGGCGAGGACTATCTTGTCGGGGCTCATGATGCGCGGGAAAAATTGCTCAGAGAGGATGGCACCTGCAAATGCGACAGTGAGAGCAATCCCGAAAGGAAATTCCCAGAACCCACTGAAAAGAAGCGGCGCGCCGATACTGGCAATAAGCGCACCTATCATTCCTCCCGCTGAGAGTAGAAGATAGAAAAAAGGCAGCCTCCGGGTCTCGGGTCGGATATGGTAGAGACGCGCGTGACACAATAAGCCACACAAGAAAAGCAGCACAAGATACCAAATTACCCGCGAGACGAGATCGTAGTAATCGCCGGTTGTGTACATGTATGCCGCATGTCCGGCGCCAAGAACGAGAAGAGGTAGGAAGATTGATTTCCCCCACCCGGAGAAGGCGATGATGAATGTAATGAGGTACAGCGCGAGAGGAACCATCCACAAAAGAGGCACCGGAGCGACCACCTGTGTAAGCACTGTTGTCGTCGCGACGAGTAGGTATGAAGGCAATGCCGCGAGCGCTATCCATAAGCCCCAGGTCGAAAAGGGTGTAGAAGGTACGGGTGCGCTTTCGACAGATTCCTCCACATGCTTGAGTCGAAGATACGCGATACATATGACAACGGACACTGCCGCGTACAGGAGGAAAAGGGCCGCCCAGATATTCTCTGCAGTACCGAGCGGGATGTTGGGCTCTATCAAAAAAGGAAATGCGGCCAACGCAAGCAGCGAGCCAAGGTTCGAGAGCGCGTAGAGTTTGTATGCTCCCGATTTGTCCGCGTTCTGCGCGGCTACAAATCGCAGTCCTTTATGGGCTTCCTTTCG
>CAMTYD010000039.1:0-13389 GCA_947085915.1 uncultured Parcubacteria group bacterium | reverse complement strand
TTTTGGTCCTGATATTTCGAGCTGATGCTTTTCACGTAGAGCAATACCCGTATCCTTGACGCCCGTGATCAAAACTTCCGAGAGGTCGAAAATTATGTGTTCTATGGAGTTATCTTTTCTCATATCTAGAATATTCTCACATTCTTAAGAATATCGGAGTGTTCAGACTTTGAGTTTTTCAGCGTTCGCGGCGCGAATCGTTTTACCGATAATCTTCCCTTCTGCGTCGAATTCGTAGCAATACACTTCACCCGTACCTATCTCGAGTTCGGCAATCTTATCTTCAGCAATGTTCTCCAAGTGCTTTACGAGCGCCCGAAGTGAATTTCCGTGAGCAACGACCAGAAGGCTCTTCCTCTCCAGCAAAAGAGGTTTTATGTTTTCCTCGTAATAGGGCACGACGCGCGCGTGTACATCTTTCAACGTCTCGCCTTCAGGTATTGGCACATCCCACCCCCGACGAAGTTTTTGAAATGCTTCCTCCCCAATTTCTTTTTGTACCTCCCATTTGTTTTTACCCGTATAGACACCGTAATGGCGCTCCTTAAGGGCTGGATCTATTACTTTCTTCATATCCGGTGTATCCAATACGCGACAGATCTCAATAAATGTTTCTTGTGCACGCTTCAAATCAGATATAAACGCGCAATCGATGGGAATATCTTTAATCGCTTCTCCCGCATGCTGAGCTTCTTCAATTCCCTGCTGCACGAGTCCGATATCGGTGTATCCAGTCCATTTGCCGAGAAGATTCCATTCCGACTTGCCGTGCCTGACCAAAACAAGATATGCCATAGGGATTACTCTAAATCTCAAACTCTTCAAGTGATGCGTTTTTAATATGGTCAACGGGAGTATCGCGGAAGAGCATGTGAGAGAAGCGTAGTATGCCTCCATGCGCAACGATTAGAACACGCTTGTCTGAATAGTTTTCCTTAATCTCGGCAATAATTCGTCCCAACCTTTTCTTCACATCTTCTGCAGATTCTCCCCCGTATGGCCGATAATCATAATCCAGATGCCTATCCACTTCTTTTAGATTCCCAGGCTCAGCTCCCGCAATCGCATCCGCCTCCGCCCACGATTTACCTGAGACAGAACCAAAATCACGCTCCTTGAGCTCATCTCGGAGGATGACGGGTGCAGTGCGGTTCTTTGCGAGAATGCCTGCGGTCTCTGCTGCCCTTTTAAGAGGAGAAGAAAAGATAACGTCAAACTGCATGTCCTTCATGCTCTCTGCAAGCTCTTCAGCTTGCTGTCTACCCACACCATTGAGGGATTCGTCGACGCGTTGCCCCATAATCACCTTCGCGACATTTGAATCCGTCTGCCCGTGTCGAACCATGAAAATCTTCATATGCTTAATATACTACCCGCATATCTGGCATCTTTACCAAGCATTTCTTCGATGCGCAGAAGCTCGTTGTACTTTGCGAGACGGTCGGAACGGCTCATGGAGCCTGTCTTTATCTGCCCCGTGCCGAGTCCGACGGCCAAATGTGCGATGGTCGTGTCTTCGGTCTCGCCGGAGCGATGCGACATCACGGCACGCCAACCAGCTGCGTGCGCCATGTCTACTGCCGCGATGGTTTCGGTAAGCGTACCGATTTGATTCACTTTTATGAGGATGGCGTTGGCTGCTTTCTCTTTGATACCGCGTTCGAGGAATTTTACATTCGTCACCAAGAGATCGTCACCCACGAGCTGCGTCGTACCGCCGAGTTCTGCAGTTAGCTTCTTCCATCCGTCCCAATCATCTTCTGCAAGACCATCTTCTATTGAAAGAATCGGATATTGAGCGCACATTTTTTTGTACCACGCTATCATCTCATCTCCTGAGAACTTCACCTTTTCTATCCGCGACCAATAAGTGCCCTCTTCATAGAGTTCCGAAGCGGCACAATCGAGTGCAAGCGCGATATCTTTCCCCAGAGCATATCCCGCTTTCTCCGTAGCCTCTTTGACGAGCGCGAGCGCTTCCTCATTTGCTCCTTTCACTTTCGGCGCAAATCCCCCTTCGTCTCCCACCGTTGTCCCGTACCCTTTTTCTTTCAAGACATTTTTGAGCGCATGAAATACTTCCGTCATCATCCGTACACCTTCCCGGAAAGTCGGCGCACCTACGGGCATAATCATAAATTCCTGGAGGTCGGTCGATTCCCAATTTGTATGAGCTCCGCCGTTTAAGACATTGCACTGCGGAAGCGGCAATAGCGGCTCGCGCGGCTCTCTAGAGAGCGTGCGGACATATTGATACAGCGGCATTTTCTGTGCACGGGCGGCGGCGTGCGCAGATGCGAGCGAGACGGCAAGTATTGCGTTGGCCCCAAGACGCTTCTTGTTGTCCGTAGCATCGAGAGCGATGAGTGCCTCATCTATCTCAGATTGTTTGTCTGCGCTTTTTCCGATGAGTGCCTGCGCAATCTCTCCCTGTACATTCTCGACCGCCCGCAAAACCCCCTTGCCCCCATATCGTTTTTTATCTCCATCGCGAAGCTCGTGCGCTTCGTGCGCTCCGGTGGAAGCACCGCTTGGCACAATCGCGCGACCTATCGTGCCGTCGTCGAGGATGACATCCGCCTCCACGGTAGGGTTTCCTCGAGAATCGAGGACTTCCCGCGCGCGGATAGATGTAATACGCATGGCGGCATTATAGCCTAGCGAAAAGAGCGACGACCATGTGAGCGAAGCGAATATATTAGTGTTTCAAATTTTTCACTTCCGCCTCCTGTACATCAAATCCAATCTTTTCGGATACCGTACGCAGCCAATCTACTTTCAAGAGCGTACGGGCCGCATACGCCGCGGCAGCCATAGCGGCAACGCCGCCCACGAGAAGACCCCACCGCGGACCGATGTAATCCCCCGTCAACCCGATGATAGGAGCACCGATAAGAGTAGAGCCGAATATGGCCATCGCCCAGAGTGACATGACCCGCCCGCGCATATGAGGTGCAGCCTCAAGCTGTATCATCGTATTCCCAAGTGAATTTACATTAATAAAAAAGAATCCCACAAATATCATACCGACGACTGCAAGGGTGACCGTGGGCATACTAGCAGTGATGCATATAGAGAGTCCCAGCAAAAAAGCCGAGAAGACAAATTCGCGAGGCAGAATCTTTTTCCGGCTCGCGGCAAAGAGACCGCCGAAGACCGCTCCTGCGCCCATCGCAGAGAGAAGCGCCGCGTAATCGGCCGCAGCACCATTGAACGTCCCCTGGGCAAGAAGCGGGAGACTGACTTGAAATTCGTACGAGAGAGTCCCTATCACTGCCATAACGATAAGAACGGTACGGATGAGAGGTACGGAAGCGACATACGACAAACTGTCCATGAGGTATCCGGTAGGCTTCTGCTCGAGTTCTTCGTGATGGAATTCACTCGGACGCATTCGCGAGAGCGCAAAAATAACTATGAAAAACGAAATCGCGTTGGCGAGGAAACAAAAGGCGATGCCGACACTCGCGATGAGAGAACCTGCAATCAGGGGGCCAAGTGCACGGGCGAGATTTGCTTCAGTGGAATTGAGTGTGACTGCATTGCGTAAATTCTCACGTCCGACCAGCTCATGAACGAAGGTCTGACGAGTTGGATTGTCTACGACGTCGACAAGGCCGAATGCGACTGCAAAGAAAAAGAGCATCCATATCTGCATGAGGTCGGCATACACCAAAAAAGCGAGCAGAAGTGTCAGGAGCGCGAAGCTCCATTGAGTGACATACAGAATCGTACGCTTGTTGAATCTGTCCACAATGATGCCCGCGAATGGTCCACCGATAAGCATCGGCGCGAAGCGAAATGCGAGCACGGTCCCAAGCGCAGTTCCGGAGCCTGTGAGCTGCAAGACGAGCCAACTCAAGGCCACCGTCTGCATCCAGTTGCCGCCGTGCGAAAACGCCTGGCCAATAAAATAAATCCGGTAGTTACGTACCTTGAGGGATGAAAATGTTTGTTCTTTGAATTGTTTTAATGCTTCCATAGGAATATACGTCAGATGTTACTGTATTGTATCCAACCATACCGCACGAGGTTATTTGTGAGATGAAGAATCGCTCTCATCTTCGTCAACGGGTCCGATGATACCGAGCACCCATTTTTCTATCTTTTCGAGCATTGCGTGTGTCTTGGGGTATCGCACCGTATGCACTATCGCCCATGCGCGGAAACGCGGAGAAGAAATAGCGAGCAGGATGAAACCGACAGCGAGGAAAAGAAATCCCTGCAGGAAAGGCAGCGCAAGACCGAGCAGGCCGAGCACAATGAATACGATTCCGGCTGTGATGACGAGTATTCTTTTAAATTCTCTGTTCATCTATGGAGTTTACATCAAACAATCACGAGGGACAGCTATCGCTCCTCAGCCTTGTAGATACACTTGATGCACTTGGTCTGATTCTCACGAGTCTTGATGTACTTGTTGCCACAAGCGCAGACAGGCACATGCGTCAAAAAAGGCTTTTCCACCCATTTGCCGTGTTTTTGGAAGGTCTTTGACGGGAGATTCATATCCTCCATAGTACCACGTCTTGGGACAAAAATCAAATGGCATGCTATATATCCATAATGCAGGCGGGAAAAAAGGAATACGACGTCATCGTACTAGGCGGTGGAGCTTCAGGCATGATGGCCGCAGGCCGGGCAGCTGAGCGCGGCAAGTCCGTCTTACTCCTTGAGAAAAATGCGACGCTCGGCAAGAAGCTCGATATCACGGGCGGCGGACGCTGCAACATCACCAATGCCGAATTCGACCGCCACGCATTTGCCAAGCACTACGGCGCAGCCGAGCAATTCCTCTATTCCCCACTTTCGCAATTCGGCGTGCAGGATACCTTCGATTTTTTCGCGAAGCGCGGTCTTCCACTTGTAGTCGAGGCACGCAAGCGGGCATTTCCTACAACGCAAAAATCTCCCGACGTAACGCGTCTCATGAAAAAGTATCTGACCGATGCGGGTGTCGTCATACTCACGAAAGCTACAGTAAAAGGACTGAACATTGTCGGCAACCTGATTACTGAAGCAAAAACAACGCAGGGCACCTTTGCAGCGGATACATTCATCATCGCAACAGGCGGCGTCTCGCATCCCGAGACAGGCTCGACGGGTGACGGATTCAAGTGGCTTACTGAGCTTGGGCATTCGGTACTCCCTTCGACCCCGACCATCGTCCCTCTCAAAGTTAAAGAAGGATGGGTGAAGTCGCTTGCAGGCGTCTCGCTTTCTTTTATGAAAATCTCTTTCTTCTCTGACGGCAAACGAGCTTTCTCAAAGACGGGAAAAATTCTCTTCACCCACTTCGGACTCTCAGGCCCGCTCATACTAAACAGTGCGAGCGAGGTCGCAGAACTATTGAAATACAACGACGTAACCGCGACCATCGATATGTATCCGGATACTGATTTTGCAGCACTCGAGCGACAAGTAATCGCGAAGATGGATGCAAACAAGAATAAGGATTTCAAAAATGTATTGGCGGAGGTAGTGCCTCACGGCCTCTCAAAAGCTATCCTCGAGCTTCTCGCATTGCCCGATCAAAATATCAAAGCACACAGCGTGACCAAAGAAGAACGCAAACGCCTCATCCATATATTGAAAGGCGCACAGCTCACGATTTCAGGACTCATGGGCTTCGACCGCGCAGTCATCTCCGACGGCGGCGTACCGCTCACCGAAGTAGATACCCGCACCATGCGCTCGCTCAAAGTCGAGAATCTCTACCTCACGGGAGATGTACTCCACATCAACCGCCCCTCTGGCGGCTACTCGCTTCAACTCTGTTGGACCACAGGATACGTAGCAGGCAGTAGCGTGTAAAAACCAAGGCCACTCTGACCCTTAACCAGGGTGTTTATGGGGTGGTGATTGTGAAGATTCCACTTTCGGCAGTCGCAACAGATTGACCATTAGACATAAGCGAAGCGCGGACGAAATATCTTCCCGCTTTGAGGGGTAATCCGCACGATAGAGGGTAACAGTAATCCCACGGTATAGTCCACGAGGTGTCTCCGAATACCTCCTGATCCGTGCCGATCTTTATCCATGGTTCCCAAGGTCCGCCAACGACCGAAACGAGCAATAGATTTACCTTGGCTCCAATCGGTGCATTCTGCGTACCCCACGTTATGGCAAGTCGACTGCCCGGTTGGGCGGTGCTAGTTGCCGTGGGCGATAAAATGCTTACAGAAGGTACTCCAGTACTCCCAACACTAATTGTTGCGGTACCAAGCGTGTAATTACTCTCGTTTTTGAGCATAGCTATGTAGGTACCGGGACTTTTATACGTAAACTCAACCGTAGGCGAATCTGCTCTTATACTCTGCCCGCATGAACCAAATTCACACTCGGTCGTACCGAAGTAAACGACAAAATTGGAATTACGCTCTAGATTCTTTGCAGTAAATGTGACGGTAAGCGGTGCAACACCGGAGATAGGACCCGCTGAGAACGTGACGTTTCCAGCGCCGCATCGAGCAGCAATTGCGGCACGGGTGCGAGGTCCGATCTGACCAAAACCCGCCGGCGGTCCAGCGTTTGCTACCGCAATTCCTACTTCAACCTGGAGATTTTGCACGGCAGCTTCCGTTGCCGGACCAAAGTATCCTGTCTGTGAGACCCCGAGGTGCGCCTGCAACTTCAAGACATCGTCACCCCTCATCCCACGGACGAGGTTGCGCAGAATCGACGGGCAACCACGTGGCGTTGGAGGTTTTGGAGCAGAAGCCTGCACCGTTATCTGTGTTTTTAAAGCGGCTATCTGTGCCTGAAGAGCTTGCATCTGTGCCATCAAATCACTAAGCGTATCCGCGGAGACAAGTAATGGGGATGCAAGAAAGACAATTCCTAAACCGCTGCCAATAAGTTTCTTGAACATAGTAGATTCTCCCTTAGGGATAATACAAAAATGCTAACACGCTGCTGTCAAATGTATACCACCGCGCCTGTACAACCTCAGACTTACAACCCTTTGTCGTCCTTTATTTTGTTGAGTATATTTTTTACCTCTTGGAGACTTTCCGGTTCGAGAACCGAGATTGCGATTGGATGTTGTTTAATCTTTTTAAGTAACGCCATCTTTTCTTTCACTTCTTCAGGGGTTACTGAGTCTGTCTTTGTGAGGAATACGTGTTCTGTTTTCTTGATCAATTTTGGATTGAACGTCTCTAATTCTTTATGAATGACTTTGTAATCGCGGATGACGTCATCAGAGTCGGCGGCAATGAGGTGGAACAATACCTTCGTTCTCTCGATGTGCTTGAGGAATTTGACGCCGAGTCCTTTACCGCCAGAGGCTCCTTCGATGATACCGGGAATGTCGGCGAGAATGACGCCGTAGTACGAACCGAGGTGCGGCTCGAGTGTCGTAAAGGCGTAATTGGCGATGCGGCTTTTTGCGGCGGTGAGTTCGTTCAGAAGCGTGGACTTGCCGGCATTGGGAAGACCGACGAGTCCGACATCGGCGATGAGGCGCAATTCGATTTTGTAGGTGGCGATGTCCCCTTTCGTGCCGTCTTCGTGCTCCATCGGCGTCGTATTCGTCGCCGAGCGGAATTTGAAATTCCCTCTGCCGCCAACCCCGCCACCCGCAGCGAGCACACGCTGCCCTACTTCCTCAATATTTTGCGAGAAATTTGTCTCCAGATTGGTCACCGTCGTCCCCGTAGGCACCTTCAATATGTAATCCTCTCCCTTGCGGCCATCGAGGAATTGGCCACGGCCATCGCGGCCCCGCTCGGCCTCTATCTCCTTTCGGCTTGCAAAAACCATGAGGGCATTGATATCCCCCGTACCCTCGAAATAGACGCTCCCACCGTTGCCGCCGTCGGCACCCGTGGGGCCGCGTGAAAGTTTGACCTTATTGAAAGCGACAGCACCATTGCCGCCGTCGCCCGCTTTTATAGTGACCGTCAACTCATCTATGAGCATTCGGACATGCTATCACACTCCGACTTTTTTCGTCGGATTTCTGGCCTTTGTCGCCGTAGGGACAATAATTTCCCTATTGCCTGCTGAAGTAATTATCAAGCGCGAGCTTCCCACCTCCGGTGAGCATGAGCGACACCGATGCGGCAAACAACACGATGATGAATTCGTACCCACCAGCCGAGATGAAAAATCCGTTGGACATGTGAACCGTGAAGAAAGCGACGAGCGCTACGATTGCACAGAGCTTCGCGACGACGCGCGTACAGAGACCGAGTATGAGAGCGATACCGCCCACAAGCTCAACCGCGATAAGAATAACGGCGAATACGCCTGGAATCGGGAACCCGAGCGAAGTAAGAAAACCTGTGACACCCTCGAGACCCCCCGTAAACTTTTGATACCCATGCATCGCAAAAACGAGACCTGTCGCGACACGAAGAACGAGCGGACCATATCCCGAATACGCACTCAAATACTCACCTGTTAGTAATTTTGGCATATATGCATCTTATAGATTATGAATAACAGTATCATTCTATACCTCCTCATGAAGTGCGCTAGCGGCAATCAACACCCCTTCTATCTATTGCTGTACGCCGCTAAAAAGGTATTCTGTGCGAGCCACTATGCCCCTGCACACGAAATGACCTATGTTCTACGTATATGTTCTGAAAAGTCGCAAGGATGAGAATCTCTATATCGGATATACTACTGATTTGAAGCGGCGACTCACCGAACATAACCAACGTATGAACTTTTCAACAAAATCTCGTGCACCTTTTGATCTGTTGTATTACGAAGCCTACGTATCGCAGGCAGACGCGAAGCAACGTGAACATAATCTCAAAAATTCTGCTGGTGCCAAAACAGCACTCAAACGTCGTTTACCGACCAGCCTGCGATTAGGTCATTTCGTGTGAGGGGTATGTTTGAATTCAAAATACTCAAGCGCTCCAAGAAATCCCGCGCACGGCTCGGGGTAATTTCGACACCCCACGGAGAAATAGAGACACCGTCATTTGTCCCCGTCGCGACGCGCGCTACCGTGCGCACGCTCGAGAGCGACGAAGTCGCGGATACGGGCGCTCAGCTGCTCATTTGTAATACCTTTCACCTCCACGTGGCACCGGGAGAGAAAATTGTAAAAAAATCGGGAGGCATACACGGATTTATGAACTGGAAAAAGCCTCTTATGACCGATTCGGGTGGTTTCCAGGTATTCAGCCTCGGCTTCGGCACTGACCACGGCGTCGGAAAGATTTTGAAAGAAGAGCCCGAACGCCGGATCAAAGAAGGTACCCAGCCGACCAACATAAAAATTACGGAAGATGGGGTACATTTCCGCTCGCACATCGACGGCACTGAGCTTTTCCTAGGCCCAAAGGAATCTATCCGCATCCAAGAGGCACTTGGCGCTGACATTATCTTCGCGTTCGACGAATGCCCGTCACCTCTCGCAAATGAGAAATACATGCGACGTTCACTCGATACGACACATCGCTGGGCAGCGGCGTGCATCAAAGCGCATAAGACCAAGCAGGCACTCTACGGCATCGTGCAGGGCGGAAGCTTCAGCGCGCTCCGCAATGAAAGCGCAAAGATTATCGGAGCGATGCCCTTTCAGGGATTTGGTATCGGCGGGGAATTCGGCTACGACAAACGCTCGCTCAAAAAAATGCTGAGTGACGTGCATGATGTGCTCCCCGATGAGAAGCCGCGTCACGTGCTCGGCGTCGGGCATCCGGAAGATTTCCCTTACATCGCAAGCGCAGGCGGCGACACCTTTGACTGCATCGCGCCGACGCACTACGCGCGTCGCGGTGTCATCTTTACTTCCACAGGTCGGTTTGATATTCGTAATCGCCGCTACCTTACCGACCAGAAACCACTCGATGCGAAATGTAAGTGCGACATTTGCAAGACATACTCTCGCGCCTACATCTGCCACCTCATGCGCGCGCACGAAATGACGGGCATGAAGCTCACCTCGTACCACAATCTGCATTTCTTCAATGCAGAGGCCGCACTCCTACGTAAGCGTATTGGTAACGACGAAATTTGAGCATCTGAACAACAGCTGATAGCGAAGGGGCGTGTCTTTCGGGGTCTTCGCAGCCGCGTCGGCGGCGAGACCGAGCGCTGCCGCAGCAGCGGCAGATAGCGACCCCAGAAAGACATGCCTCCGAGCGAAAATTCCTAAAACTTCCCCGTCTTCTCCCACCGCACCAGCTGCCTGCCGAGCTTCCATCGCCTCTCGTTGGTCCAGTCTCGTAAGCGAAAGAATCCTCCTTCAGTTTGGCTCTGCTCCTGTCCGCGGACATCTTCGCCTCCGATAATCTTCTTCGCGATATCTATATAGAGCTGCAGACTTGTATCGTTGAGCTCACGGAATGCTTCCTTCGGGCGCTTGGTCGTGTCTGCGTAGACTTGCGCGATGATGTCGCCTCGGTCGACGCCCGGCGTCACGTAATGAATGGTGCTGCCGATGCGCTTTGCGTTGCGATTGAGAGTGGCAAATTGATTTGCCACCGAGCCGCGGTAGTACGGCAAGATGCCCGTATGAAAATTTATGGTCTTTTTGGCCGTCGCCAAAATATTGGGTCGCAAGATTGCCGCGGTCCAGAGCACGATGAGCTCAGGCGCAAGCTCTCTGAGACGGGCCTCAGTCTCCGCATCGTTCACATCATCGACTCTCATTGTCGGCGCGTCATATTCCGGCGACGGAGTCGCAAAAGAACTCGCTCTGAGATAGCCGAGTACTCTTCTGGTCTTACTGCTCAATCGTAGGAGCGTGCCGTACCACATTTCCCGGAATATCCGCCCCGAACGTACCGCCGCAGATATGCGCTTGGAGCGGCCATCCGTACTCACCCTTGGCTTTGTGACGACAACTAAATCGACTCCTCCGCCCGTCGCCTTGTGGAGCGCGTTTGCAAATGCCCGTTGCTGCTCACCGGGCAAGACGATACACACAATACCCATGGCTGTGATTATACCTCCCGGACTTTTGGTTCAAATGCCTTTATGACCTCTTCGTCTTTCATGTCTTCAATGTCCGCAGCGTGTTCCACGCGTGCGTGTGCAAGCATCTTCTCTGCGGCTTCGGTGGCGGTCGTTCCTTCTACTTCAAATGTGCAGGTCGTGTCTGGGCTTAAGTCTTTGCAAGCGAGTTTCATATACTAGTGATGATTATTAGACTATCTTTGTAAGAAGTCGACCGTAGCCAGTGTAGCACTCGTTGCCATGTGCTCTTGATGAAGTAATCACGAAAGGGATATAATCTCCGCATGAACGACCGAGAGCATGAGGAGTGGCTCGAAAATCAGAACGCGCGCAAGGCGGCAGCAAAAGCAAAGGCTCAGAAGCCACCCTTCTTAAAGAAAAAGGCAGACGAACAGAAAAGAGACGAGGAGCAGGATGATCAAAATGGCCGTATTTGGCGGGGTGAGAATGCATAACCACAACACTATACTTATCCACACAGTACCTTGCACGACATAGTACTATCGTGTACAATGTAGCGTATGAGCAAGGACACTGAATTCGAAGCCGCCAAAGCGCAGATGCGTAAAGGCATGCTCGAATTCTGCACACTCCTTATCATCTCGCGCGACAAAGTGTACGCGTCAGATATTTTAAAAGAGCTCAAACGCGCCGACTTACTCGTGGTCGAAGGCACGCTCTATCCCCTCTTAAACCGCCTCAAGACGGATGGTCTCCTTGATTACGACTGGAAGGAATCCGTATCAGGTCCGCCCCGCAAGTACTACACGCTCACCGCAAAAGGAAAAGAGAAACTCACTCACCTCAAAGTCACTTGGAAATCATTGGTCGAATCTATTACTACCTTACTCAACTAACGTATGATGAAAAAAGCACTTCAAATTTCAATCGCGCAGACACTCTTCACCATCGAAGATGATGCGTACGCGGCACTCGAAGCGTATCTCGCATCGGTAAAAGAACATTTCAAAAACACGGAAGGACACGAAGAGATACTCAAGGATATCGAAAGCCGCATCGCCGAACAGCTGCTTGAGTCCAAAGAGTCTGTCATCACACACAAGACCTTAGAGAAAGTGCTCACACGCATGGGCAAGGTGGAAGATTTCGACGATACCGAAAACACTGAAAACGAAGGGGCGGCGTCGGCCGAAAACAGCCCCGGAGCAAAAAAGTTATACAGAAATCCGGACGATGTCATGATTGCGGGTGTCTGCTCCGGCATAGCCGCTTATTTCGGATGGGATACCATCTGGGTCCGACTCGCATTCGCGGTGCTCACGCTCATCAACGGTATCGGAATCCTCATCTACATTGTGCTGTGGATTATCATGCCGGAAGCGAAGACCGTCTCCCAGAAACTCGAAATGCGTGGCGCTCCCGTAACTCTCGAGACCTTGAGCGAAAAAGTAAACGAACGCGTCGAGGAGCTGAAGCAGAAAAACGGTAGCAATGTCGGCCGCATAGTGGCGGGACCATTCAGAATGCTTGGGCTCTTTATCGCTGCGCTATTTACCACGCTCGGCTATGTGGCGCGTTATGTTATCGGTAGCATACTCGTAATCGCAGCGGCACTCGCACTCGTCGGTACCATGACACTGGCGGGATTTATGATTTCAGGAGAAACACTGATCTCCAATGACGTCCCTCTTCAGATGCTCGTACCCGGCGCACTCCACTGGATGATGGTACTGGGTGTCGCGGCCGTTGCCATCGTACCGCTCACTTTCATTCTCATTACCGGCATATCCATCCTCACCAAGCGGACGTATCTGACCGCGCCAATTGGTTTTGGACTGCTCGGCGTATGGCTCGTTTCGCTCGCAATCACAAGCTTCGGAGCAGCATCAATCGCCAACAACTATCAAGAAATCGTACGCACATCCCCTGCCCACCGTGAGATTATCTCTGACATCCCTGTGAGCGCTGCATTCAGTAGCATTTCAGTCTTGGACGGAATCGACATCACCATTGTGAACGGTACTTCTACACGGCTCACCGCGGAAGGCCGTGAGAAAGATATCGCAAGCGTGCGGACACGCATTGACGGTACCGTGCTCGTGATAGAGCGGGATCGATTGATTCGTGACCAGATGTGTCTTTTCTGCTTTTCAAAATCACCGCATCTCACGCTCGCGGTACCCAATCCAATAGACAACGTCACATCAAAGCACGGCTCAAGCGTTTCTTCGGAGGATTTCCCTGCCGCTCCATCGCTCACGCTTCTTGCCGAACATGGCTCGGTCATAGATTTGAAATTCGATACGCTCGTACTCAAAGCAGAACTCTCTCATGGCTCGCATATGCAGCTTGAGGGCACCACAAGTGACGCAAAAATAACACTCCGTCACGGATCCCGCTTTGGGAGTGAGAATTTTTCCGCCAAGAATGCCGTCCTGAATGCCGCACATGGCTCATCCGCAGAGATAAAGGTATCTGAGACGCTGAATGCCACTGCTTCTC
>CAMTYD010000038.1:0-8343 GCA_947085915.1 uncultured Parcubacteria group bacterium | reverse complement strand
CCGATGTATGTTGCTAAGGCCGAGAGGAAGGGACGTACGAAAAAAGAAGTCGATGAGATAATCCGCTGGCTCACAGGGTATAGCCAGGTTGAGTTAAAAGCACAGCTAAAAAAGAAGGCGGACTTCGAAACGTTTTTTACAGACGCTCCAAAGCTTAATCCGTCACGGCACTTGGTAACGGGTCTCATCTGCGGTGTGCGAGTTGAAAACATCAAAGATCCGACCGTGCAGGCAGTTCGATATCTCGATAAGCTCATTGATGAGCTCGCAAAAGGTAAAGCGATGGAAAAGATTTTAAGAAAATAATCCAGATGTAATATGAAAAAATCTTCCGTAATCATTCTGGTTATCTTGTTCGCAGCAGCCGCATTATTTTTTTATGCGTTCCTCTACGGTGGTCTATCGAATACGGCAACGCCTGAGCCCACACAGCCGACAGGGAAGCTGACAAGCATCGAGTCGTACGTCTTCCAACATATTTCAGAATTGTCTCCCGAAAAGGAGGTGCTCGGCGGGAAATTTTATGTGACGGGAATCAAAGCGGAAGGCGGATACGGGACGGTGAATTATGAGGACGGGCACATAGCCCTCGTAGCTGATTTCACCTACACAGCGGACGATGTCACGGGAATCAAGATTACGAGTTTTGTTGTCAGGAAATAGTGCCTTTGACATGGGCGCGTGAAAGTACTTCAATTCCACATAGGGATGCCGAGTGCGCATCTACAACGAGGCCTGAGGAGAAAACAGATGAGATACACCGCTTTGGCGTTTGTCGCTCTTACGTACGCATCCTCTCCGGCCTTTGGGCAGAAGGGGATTATTGGAAAGGAATTTCCAGTCACGGCGGGAGAGGTTCTCACCGTGAAAAACCAGGACGGCGTCTTGGTAAACATGAGTCATCGACGCTTCGAGTATGGTGATACTTGTGGAACCATGGATGGCGGTTCTCTCAAAGTGCTTCACCAGCAGGGACAAGACCTCATCGTCTGGTATCTGCTGCCTTCCTACAAGGAGACGGTCAACAAACACTGTCCGCAGGGGGTCATTACGACGATTACTTTAAAAGTGCTTGAAGAAATGACCAAGGCGCATCACCACGCGGAAGAGCAGAAATTCTTGCTCCGCTTCGGCCTGCAGAACGACTGACGGGATAGGGTGGACATGGGGGACGCGTTCGCGCGCCCCTTTGTGTTTTCAGTTTCCCGCTAAAGGCCATTTCCTCGCTATTTTGTCAATAATAGCGTAGACTCCGCGTCTCTATGGCTGCATACATAAAAAAGGCGGGCGGCGGCAAACGCTTCGGCGCGGGCGGAAAGCCCGGCTTTGGGGCACGCTCAGGCAAGCCAAGCTTCGCAAAGAAGAGTTGGGGTGATAGCCGTTCAAGCGGACCGGTCACGCATCACAAGGCCACCTGTACCAAGTGCGGAGATTCCTGCGAAGTCCCTTTTAAGCCCGTAAACGGAAAGCCGATATTTTGCAGAAATTGTTTCGTGAAGACCGCTGATACAGGAAAGGGTCGTGCCAGTGATGCATACCCGAAGCGTGAGTATCAACCGCACGGCTACACAAAGCCTGCAGCCGAAAGTGGCGGCAACAAGGACGTGATGAAGCAGTTGGAAGTATTGAACGATAAGATTGAACGACTCATCCAAGCGGTAGAAGCTTCTACTTCGCAGAAATAAATTCAGACTAATTTGTTATACCCCGTGAGATAATTGTCTTTGGATATGCGAGCGGCTCGAACCTTTCTATCTCACGGGGTATAGTATCCGCATGAAAGGGGAAGCGGTAGAAGGAACGGAGGGTAAGGCACATCAGGTGCTGCTTTTTTATAAATACATTGACGTGGATGCTCCGGAGGAGCTTGCGGCGCGGGTGCGTACTCTAGCCACGGAACTCACACTCACCGGTCGGGTAATCGTGGCGCATGAGGGAATCAACGGGACGCTTGAGGGAACAGTTGAAAATACAGAGACGTTTGTGAAGAGATTTTTCACAGACCCGCGGTTTGCTGACGTACAGGTAAAGCGTAGCGGGGGCACGGGGAATAGTTTTCCGTCGCTCTGCGTGAGAGTCCGTGAAGAAATAGTAGGGACCGGATTGAGCCAGGAGGAAGCAAACCCGCGAGTCCGTACAGCACCAAAAATATCTCCGGAAGAATTGCGTGCGTGGTACGAGGAGCAGCGTGATTTCGTCGTCGTGGATATGCGCAACAATTATGAATTTGCATCAGGGCATTTCAAGAATGCCGTGGAGCCGGGTATCTCCGCTTCGCGCCATTTACCACTCAAGGTTGGAAAGCTCGCGCCACTCAAAGAGAAGACGGTGGTCACTGTATGCACCGGTGGCGTGCGTTGCGAGAAGATGGCCGCATACCTTTTGCATAAAGGCTTCAAAAATGTGCGTCAGCTCGATGGCGGCATACACAGTTACATGGAGAAATATCCGGGCAAAGATTTCTTAGGTACGCTTTATACCTTCGACCAACGGCTCACCATGCATTTCGGTGGCGCTAGGGAAGTGGTGGGGAAATGCCATCTCTGTGGCAGGGCTTCCGAGGAGTACGCGGATTGTGCAGAAGAATCCTGCCATCTCCATTTTATTGCGTGTACGAATTGTAGAGATGCGAAAGGAAGGGTGTATTGCAGTCACGAATGCAGGGCGGTGTTGGTATAAACGCGCCATCCGCGAATCGTATTTGTATACCCCCTAGGGTATGCTACTATGGACGTATGACACACATAACCGATTCGCAAAAGAAATTAGTAGATCACATCAGCCGGCTCGAAGGTCAGCTTGCGTCGGTCAAAACGGAACTCCTCAAGAAGGATATCGATTGTTCAAAAGCGAGTAAGACGCTGTACGCGTCAGCCCGTTCATTTGCGTCGCTCCGGCAGTCGTTTATCAAATGTTTTCTCGAGAAGTACTACATATCGAAGGGGGTACGGACAAAACGCAACGGCCAGTATGCGGATCTTTTAAAAATCATCAACAGCTAAAAACCTATGAAGCACATCAGTACGGCGGCATTTAAGGAGGTGGTAGAGGCGGAGCAATCGAATCCATCGGTCGATTTCATTAATGTCTGCACACCGGCCGAATACAAGGAGAAACATATTGCAGGTGTCCGCAGCGTCCCGCTTGATGAAATCGAGAAACACCTTCCAGAGTTTCAAGACAAAAAGACTATATATGTACATTGCCGGTCGGGTAAACGAGGCGTCAAGGCGCTGGAAAAATTGAAAGAGCTCGGGGTCACCGCCGAGTTGATTAACGTCGAGGGGGGATTACTTGCGTGGGAAGCGGCAGGGTACAACACAGGCTCACTCACTACCCGCATGCCGCTGATGCGGCAGGTGCTTATCGCCGCAGGAGGATTCGTACTTGCAGGCTATGTGCTCTCGCTATTGTTTGGGGCACATTTTTCTCTGATATCCGCGGCTGTGGGAGCGGGGCTTGTGTTTGCGGGGGTAACGGGTTGGTGCGGATTGGCATTCCTCCTCGCGCGCATGCCGTGGAACAAATAAGACACGCGTATTACATTTGAATTATGGAAATAAAAAGATTTTACGATTCGGCTCTCGCGCATGCGTCGTACGCAATTGTAAGCGACGGCCACATGGCGCTCGTCGACCCCTCGAGAGATCCTCAGCCCTATTATGATTTTGCCGCCGAGAAGGAGGCGAAAATCGTTGCGGTGCTAGAAACGCATCCCCATGCCGACTTCGTGAGCGGTCATCTTCAAATACACAAAGATACGGGAGCCGACATCCGGATTAACGAACTCATGGGGACGAGTTATCCGCACGTGCCATTCAATGACGGCGACACCATGTCCCTAGGCTCGGTCACTATCAAAGCGCTACATACTCCCGGACATTCGCCGGACAGCAACAGTTACCTGCTATTGGACGAACAGGGAAAACAGGCAGCGCTCTTTACGGGAGACTTCCTCTTCATCGATGACGTCGGTCGTCCTGATTTGCGCGAAAGCGCCGGAAATATGCAAGAGGCACGTGAAGATTTGGCACGGAAAATGTATCAGTCCATCAGGAATGTGCTACCGGCTGTTGCCGATTGGGTGCACATATACCCGGCTCATGGAGCGGGGACATTATGCGGTAAGAATCTGAGCGACAAACCGACGGACACGCTCGGCAATCAACGCAAGACCAATTGGGCACTGCAAGAGATGCCCGAGGTGGAATTCGTGAAGACCTTACTGACAGATCAACCCTTCATTCCGAAGTATTTTACCTATGATGTCGAAATGAACCGTGCAGGTGCTGACGCGCTCGAAGAGAGTGTCGCACGTGTACCGAAGATATCTCATGGTGAAGAAATGCAGTCCGACGTGCTCATTGTGGACACACGCGAGGAAGCCGATTTCAAAAAAGGACATCTACCTCACTCGATACACATTCAGTGTGGCCCGTCGGACAAATTCGAGACATGGCTCGGAAGCATCGTAGGTCCCGGCGAGCAATTCTATGTGGTGGCGGCTACGGAAGAGCACATGAATGAGGCTGTTCGTCGTGCTGCAAAAATCGGATACGAGTCTCAGATTAAAGCGACTCTCGTTGGCGACAACTTTACGGGTGCCGATATCCAAAAGCTTGATATCGATACTTTCGCTAAAAACAAAACCAATTATTACATCGTTGACGTCCGTCAACAGTACGAGCACGAGGATGATCCGATATTTGCGGGCAGCCTGCACATACCATTGGCGGAATTGAGGGAGAGAGCAGGGGAGATACAGACGGCAAAACCGGTAGTCGTCCATTGTGCGGGCGGGTATCGCTCCGCTGTGGGGAGTAGCGTGCTCTCTTCGATGCGTCCTGATTTGACGGTATACGACTTGGGAGTGGCAGTGACCGGATTCAAAACTCCCGCGAAGTAGCGCGGGCGCGTGATAGGTCGAGCCGATTTGCTATAGTGGCCGAGTGAACATCTCATCTGCCGAATTTGTAAAAGGTATCAGGGGAAGCGACGGGATACTCGCGGAAGCGATTCCGAATATCGCATTTATCGGCCGCTCCAATGTCGGTAAGTCGAGTATTCTGAACGCACTTACGGGGAAGCCCGGCATGGCGCGCGTCGGAGACAAGCCGGGTAAAACAACTGAAATCAATTTCTTCCTCATCAATAGGAAACACTATTTTGTTGATCTCCCGGGGTACGGATACTCGACGGGTGAGCGCGGACAGCGTGAGAAGTTGCGGAAGCTCATCATCTGGTACTTCACGGCGGGTGAGGCTCATCCGGACAAGGTAGTCTTGATTCTTGAATCCAAGGCGGGGCTGACTACATTTGATGAACAAATGATACAGGTTCTGAAGGAACAGGGGCATCCGTATGTAGTCGTGCTCAATAAAGTAGACAAGCTGTCACAGAAGGATTTGTTGAAGCAGGTCGCGAATATCAAAAAGGAAAGCGGCGTCGAGATAATTCAGACCTGTGTCCCTACGGGCAAGGGAATCGATGAGCTTCGTGATATTCTCTTGGCAACCAAATAGTCTTTTATGGAACGCACCTATAAATATCTGGGCACGCTGAGCGTATTTTTTGTCGCGGTATTACTCATCTCCAATATCGCTTCGACAAAAATCGTACAATTTGGCTGGCTGACCTTTGACGGTGGTACGCTTCTTTTTCCGCTCTCGTACATCTTTGCGGATATTTTGACAGAAGTGTACGGCTTCGCACGGTCACGTCGCGTGATATGGCTCGGATTTTTCTGTGCTTTCGTCATGTCGGGCATTCTCTATATCGTGGGTATGTTGCCTGCGGCGGCAGACTGGGGGAATCAATCTGCTTATGATGCAATACTCGGGCAAGCTCCACGCATAGTCTTCGCCAGCCTCATCGCGTACCTGTGCGGTGAATTCATCAATTCATTCATACTCGCCAAGATGAAAATCTGGATGGCGGGTAAGCGGCTCTGGATGCGCACCATCGGCTCCACCCTCGTCGGCGAATTGGTCGACAGCTCGCTTTTTATCTTGATAGCGTTTGCGGGAGTATTACCGAATTCACTTCTTCTCACACTCATCATCTCAAACTATGTATTCAAGACTGCGATAGAAATTCTATTCACTCCCGTCACCTACGCGGCCGTCGGTTACCTCAAGCGGACAGAAGGGGAGGATTACTACGACAGAGATACCAATTTCAATCCGTTCGCTCGCAGCTAGACCACGCGGTGTATAATCTTCCCTATGTCCAGCATCCTTGTCGCGGGCTCTATCGCATACGACCGCATCATGGATTATGCCGGCAATTTTACCGACTCCTTCATGGCGGATAAGTTGCACACGCTGAGTGTCAGCTTCCAGGTGGAGAGCATCAAAGAAAATTTCGGCGGATGTGCGGGCAATATCGCATACAATCTCAAACTTTTGGGACAAGAGTCCGAGATGATAGCTACCGCAGGCTCGGACTTTGGCCGGTACGCGGAGTATCTAAAAAAAATCGGCATACCCTCCGACTCGATTCATATCAACGCATCTGATTTCACCGCTGTCGCCCACATCATGACGGATAGAGCAAATAATCAGATTGCAGCTTTTGCTATGGCTGCCTGTGCTACGCCATACGGGCTGTTGCCGGACGCATCGTATGCCTCAGCAATTCTCGGTCCGGGATGCGTCGCCGATACGATAGCAGTGGCAGCACATGCGAAAGCCAAAGGAATCAAATACTATTTTGACCCAGGGCAGGCGATGCCCGCGTTTGCGGCGGAAGATTTGAAGAACATCATTTCCGGTGCAGCAGGACTCTTTTGTAATGACTATGAGCTGAGCCTTATCGCCGATAAGACAGGGTGGAATGAACAAGCGATTCTACGAGAGACACCGATTCTGGTCGTCACGCTTGGTGCACAGGGCTCGCGCATCGTGACGAAAGAGGGAACCGTAGAAATAAAAGCTGTACCTATTGAAAAACTTGTCGATCCTACAGGAGCGGGAGACGCGCACCGCGCAGGATTTGTAAAAGGAGTACTCGCAGGGCTCTCGCTCAAGGAATGCGGACAGCTCGGAAGTACGGTAGCAGCATATGCAGTAGAGAAGCAGGGGACACAAAATCATCACTTCACGCTCGCGGAATTGGGCGAGCGACACGAGGCGGCATACGGAGAAAAGCTTTCGTTGTAGTATACTTTCGCGCATATGGAACAGGACATCAAAGACATCGGACTCGCCGCGGAAGGTAAACGCCGAATCGACTGGGCGGAGCGCGACATGCCCGTCCTTCGAAGCGTGCGTGCGCAATTTGAAAAAGACCAGCCATTCAAAGGGAAGACGCTCGCTGCTGTCCTCCATGTCACGGCAGAGACCGCCAATCTCGTACGTACGCTTAAGGCGGGTGGAGCCAATGTATTTCTTGCGGCATCAAATCCGCTTTCGACACAAGACGATGTCGCAGCTGCCCTCGTCGGGATTTACGAAATCCCGACATTTGCGATAAAAGGCGAGAGCAAAGAGACATTTTTCCAGCACATTGAGGCACTCATCGCACAAAAGCCGGTACTCACCATGGATGATGGAGCAGACCTCGTAACGACTATTCATCAGGGTCACCCGGAACTCCTTACGACTATGCTCGGAGGTACCGAAGAGACGACGACGGGAGTCATCCGCCTGCGTGCAATGCACAAGGCGGCTGCACTGAAGATGCCTATCGTTGCGGTCAATGATGCCAAGACCAAAAACATGTTCGACAACCGATACGGAACGGGTCAATCCACGCTCGACGGCATC
The DNA here is from genome assembly GCA_947085915.1 of uncultured Parcubacteria group bacterium. GTDB lineage: Bacteria > Patescibacteriota > Minisyncoccia > Phycocordibacterales > UBA2100 > UBA10103. The sequence continues at coordinate 577 of CAMTYD010000038.1, read as the reverse complement.
ATCCGTGCTACAGATATTTTGATAGCAGGGAAGACGGTCGTCGTTGCGGGATTCGGGTGGTGCGGCAAAGGGCTCGCCATGCGCGCACGCGGCATGGGTGCAAATGTAATAGTCACTGAGATTGACCCGATAAAAGCACTCGAAGCGGCGATGGAAGGATTCCGCGCGATGCCGATGATTGATGCCGCAAAAGAAGGCGACCTCTTCTGTACCGTGACAGGCAACATCAACGTCATCGCGAAAGAACATTTCAAGGTCATGAAGGATGGTGCCATCGTCTGCAATGCCGGACATTTCGATGTGGAGATAAATCTTGAAGACCTTAAGAGTGTTGCCGAAGGTGAACCAAAAGATGTACGCAATTTCGTTCAGGAATACGCGGTCGGCGGCAAGCGCATATACGTACTTGCAGAAGGCAGGCTCGTGAATCTTGCGGCAGCGGAAGGGCATCCCGCGAGCGTCATGGATATGAGCTTTGCGACGCAAGCTATGGGCTCGGCTTGGATGGCAACACAGAAAACACCGCTTGCTCCGGGTGTGTATGACGTGCCGGAAGAGACGGAAAAAATGATAGCCT
>CAMTYD010000037.1:0-9022 GCA_947085915.1 uncultured Parcubacteria group bacterium | reverse complement strand
CGCGGAATTGCGGCCTGGATGCTATTTCGATGACGAGACAGGTTCCAGACAACAAAAAAGCCCCTTTGTGGGGGCATATCTGTCTCTGGCTACTGCAACGACAAAATTACCCCCTGGGGCTGATATAGCTGTAATAATATGCGGTTTTGAATGTCATGTATCGGAATGTTATATGCAAAATCTCCAGCCGTCAATGCTACTTTCGGCCCACGGCCGATCAGCCTCGGGCTGACTTTTTCTGTCCACGCCACTTCTCTACCTGCACGAGGAGCGGTGTAGCCAAGAATATCGAAGAGTAGGTACCGGCGATGATACCGACCAAAAGCGTGAGTGCGAAGTCTTTTGTCGATTCAGGGCCGACGAAGTAGAGGATGAGCAGCGTGGCAAGCACGGTGAAGGAAGTATTGATGGAGCGTACAAATGTCTGTCCGAGTGAACGGCCGGCTGTTTCTCCGAAATCCTCTTTGCGGTTTCGGTCGTGATTGATACGGAGGTTCTCACGTGTCCGGTCGAAGACGACGATGGTGTCGTGTATCGAGAAGCCGAGTATGGTGAGAATCGCCGTGACAAAAAGTGTATCTACCTGTGCCCCGCGGAAATGCCCCAGTGCAGCAAAGAATCCGACAGGCACAATGACATCGAAAATAAGGGTTACGAGTGCAATGAGGCCGTATATCCAGGAAGAAACCGGCTGTGAGACTTTTCGGAATGCAAAAGCGATGAAAAGAAGTATGCAGAGCAACACAAGCCCGATTGCGATGAGTGCCTTATTTCGCAGTTCTAGGCCGATAGTAGGACCGACTTCTGTGAGTTGGTCGATGCGTGCCACTCCACCCTCATACGAGAATATGTTCGTGAGATTGTTGCGTTGCTCGTCCGTGAGCAAAGCGCTGCGGAGGATGTAGGTGTCTGTCCCGGATTCGCGGAGTGAAAATCCTTCGAATCCTGCCTCTTCTAGATTGCGCGTGATCGCATCTCCGGCAGGCCGTACGCCGTCATACCGGATTTCTACTAAGCTTCCGCCGGTGAAATCTGTACCGAGACGTAATCCGTAGAATGCGACTGAAGCGAGTGCCACGAGCGTGACGAGGCCGGTAAGCGCGAAAAATATTCCTCTGTGTCGTACGATTGTCATACTTATGCTTTGATGCCTGAACCAAACAAGAAGCGGATAAAGCTACTCTTTGTGGTGATTCCGAGCGCGAGGAGGAAGGTACGCGAGATGCTGATGGCGGTGAGCATGGAAATAAGCACGCCGAGACCGAAGACGAGGGCAAATCCTTTGATGAGAGAGGTGCCGAACCAGAAAAGAATCACCGCCGTTATCATGGATGAAATATTGGAATCGCGGATGGACGGCCACGCACGTCCGAAGCCGTCTTGAATAGCCTCTTCGGGATTCTTGCCACCGCGCAACTCTTCTTTTATGCGCTCAAATATGAGCACATTTGCGTCTACCGCCATGCCGACGGAAAGTATGAAGGCTGCGATACCCGCAGCGGTGAGAGTAACCGGAATGAACTTGAAGAGCGCGAGAATGACCACTATGTAGAGCACGAGAGCGAGTGCGGCGAGCAGGCCTGGAAGGCGGTACCAGAGAATCATGAAAAGCATGACCGCTCCGACACCGAAGACGCCTGCCATGATTCCGTCTTGCACAGCCTTATCTCCCAGAGTCCCCGAAATGGTCTGAGTCGAGATGAGTTCAATGGGCACAGGGAGTGCTCCGTAGTTCAAATTACGCGCAAGTTCTTTTGCCTCGGCAGGAGTGAATCCCCCTGAGATGACCGCCGTACCGTCAGGAATCGCTTCACGGATGACGGGGACAGAAATGGCGGAACCGTCGAGGAACATGCCGAACGCCCGCCCGACATTATTCTTGGTCAGCTCTGCAAATATTCTTGTACCCTCAGCATCAAACTGGAGTACGACGACTGGTTCATTCACGGCACCCGTCCCTCCTTGGAACTGAAGCGCGGCACTCTTGAGATTTTTGCCCGTGATAGCAGCAGGCTCAAAAAGCTCGTTTGTCGTGGAGGACGCAGTAGCTGCAGTCTCTGCCCCGACTTTCAGCATTCGGAATTCCAACACCGGAGTTTGTCCGATGAGATCTATCGCCTTCTGCGTATCGGTAACCCCCGGCAATTCGACGATGAGACGCTCTTCTGAGGTTCCGGCGAGCGTGCCTGCATGCTCTGTTTGTACGATAGGCTCGGACACCCCGAAAAGATTCACGCGCCGCTCGATAGTGTCGCGGAGTGATGCCATCGAATCTGCGACATCACTACCTTGTATTGCATTGATATCTGCGCGATACACGAGCTGGGTACCGCCTGAGAGGTCGAGACCGAGCTTGAAGGGTCGGGAGCCATCTGTCTGGCTGCTGTAGATGTACCAGCCCACTACAGAGCCGACGATAAGGATTACAAGGGCAATAGCCCGTTTCTGCCACATGGCGAGCAGTATACGCAGGAAATGAGCCGCTGCAACGTCTACTCTTGTTGCTTATCCGGAGGAAGAGTGACCTGAAGGCGGTCGGGAACTTCCAGAAGCGCATCTTTCTTTTGTGAAGCTGACTCGAGATATTGCTGAAATTGCTCGTCCGTCGTGCTTACACGCGCCATAGTTCCTAGAATCTCAACGCGCGTAGTGGCAGGGTCGAATGAATCTATCGCCCCGCTCTGAGTCAGTTGTTGACGTAGGTGTTGAATATGCATTCGCGTCAATCCTTGGAACTCGTAAAGGGGCACCGGCGACGAATGTGAAGACCATCCCGGGGATTCATTCTCCGCTTCTTTTGGAACCATGAGAAATACTTTTGCGTTTGCTGCGTCTCGCTCTTCGCGCGCAATCTTTCTCACAGTACATTTAATCGCTGGCCGTTCACTCATGTCTATATTGACTCGCTCGCGTTTAAGCTTCACGGCTTCAATCTTTCGCTTATCCTCTTCCGCAAAGAGCTGCCTCGCTTCGCTATTTCGAGCATCATGCTCTTCGCCTTCACGTTTGTACCTTGCTGTTCGCGTGTCAACAAGCAGAGATTCTATCCGCTGACTGATTGGTTCGAGATCACCTCCAACTCGCTCCAAAATCCTCCCGAGTCTTTCATATGCGGTTTCCAACTGATAGGTGCCATATGGAGGAAATGCTGCGGTAGTGTCTACAATTCGCTCTACGGCAACTATTATTTTGCGCTCTAACGTTTCCTGTAATCCAAGCAACGTGCAATCGTCCGGAACATCTGCAATTTTCTGCAGAAGGCTTATTGATTGAATCATGTCATTAGCACGTTTTTGCGCAAACTCTTTATCGTGATCGACAGAAAAATCATAGTTGTTCCGAATCCGTTCCGCTTCGACAAGCATATCGACATTCTTTAGGGCGCTAACAGGAAGGGCTGCCTCTTCTGCATCAAGCAGATCAGTAATTTGAGCTACGCGAACGAACTCATCCATTTGATCGAGCACTTGTCCAATGTCGACGCCTGTCTCTGTTTCTTCGTTGAGCGGTAAACCGGACCTCAAAAGATCTTCAATGGGGGTCTGAGGAATCTGTTTTGATTCTAACTTCCTATTCGTATTCGTATATTTGATTTTCGATGTGGCGTTCAAATCCGTAATACTCTCCAAGGTATGGAGCTCTTCAAGTAGATGCGATAAGCGCACTGTTTGCTCTGATATGCCATTCTGAATAACGAGCGGGGCTTGCTGAATAACGAGTGGCGCCTGCGGCAAGGCTGCTGAACTCGCCATGTGCCCCACGCTCGTTGCCGCGCCGCCTAATACTCTTCGACGATTTAAAGGTGTGCTTAGAATCTTTTCGGGCAACCCAATTTCAGGAACGGGTTCGGCGGGGACATTCTCTTTTCTCGGCTCTTCCTTTTGTTTCGAGGCCGTGCTTCCCCGCAAAACGCGCCTGAATAGACTGTCTTCCGACATACAAATAAATGGTAGCACGGCTCCGAAAGAGCTACTTCTTCTCCAATAGGTCGAACAGGTTCCTGAATATCATAGCCACCGCAACCGGCCCTACCCCTCCCGGCACGGGCGTAAACACTGCGGTTTTCTCTGCACAAGCGGGGTCTGCGTCTCCGTGGATTTTTTTCTTGAGTTCACTCGTCCCCGCATCAATAAGAGCGACACCTGTCTTTATGTGTTCGGGCTTAATGAAACCCGGATTCCCCGCCCCTGAAACGATAATGTCTGCATCTCGCAAGTCTTCGATAGACCCTTGCTGAAGCGTGAACATAGAGACATTTGCGCCTAGGCTTTTGAGCAGCCATGCCGAGGGTTTGCCAACGAGTCTTCCCGCGCCGACAACAACAGTCTTCGCACCTTGTATCTGGATGCTGCTTCGTTGCAGTATTTCGACAACGGCGAGCGCAACAGGCGCATGCACAAGCCGTTCCTCTTCCGGAATATTGGGATTCAAAGCATCGACATCTTTTTCGTTGGGTACCGCTGCCAGTACAGTATTGATATCAATACCGGCCGGTAATGGCAGCTGCGGAATGACCGCATCAGAGCGGGTCGCCACATCTTGGAGGGTAGTTATAATTTCATCTTGAGTTGCTGTGTCGGGGAGGTCGACGCGAACCATCTCGATCTCAAGACGCTTTGCGTTGCGCTCCTTGATAGCCACGAATGAATCAATGACGGGATTTTTCCCGACAACGACAATCCCCAGTTTAATAGGATTCTTAAAAAGAGCGCGGCGCTTTGCGAGCGCCTGGTACATATCTTCTGCGATTGCTTTGCCGTCGATTATCATGCCCTGTTATGTTATCTGCATTTCTTTTTTAAGCGCCGCAATACCTTCTTCCAAGGTGATCTGCGGTTCCCATCCAAGCAATTCTTTCGCCTTCTGATTATTCGCGACAGAATCATGCGCTTCGATGCGCGAAGCAGCATAGACAATCTCTCCGCCAAACATATCCGCAAGTGCCTTAATAGTTGTCTGTCGCCCCGCGCCGATATTAATCACTTCCCCTTTCCCCACGTTCGGATTCTCGGCGGCGGACATATTTGCACGCACGACATCAGAGACATGCGTAAAATCGCGCGTTATGGTGCCATCGCCGAATATAGTGATGGGTTCTCCGGTCTTGCGTGCGAGTGCAAATTTCCCTATCGCGAGCGCATATGCACCATTCGGATCCATGCCGAGACCGTAGACATTAAAGTAGCGGAGGCTTACGGTCTCAATGCCGTAGGTCTCGGACCATAGTTTTGCAAAAAGCTCGCCGATATATTTTTGTAAGCCGTATGGATTGACCGGGTTCGCAGCCATCGTCTCGACGAGCGGGAGAATCGTTTGTTCGCCGTACGCGGAGCCTGATGCTGAATATACGAATCGGCGCACTTTGGCACGCGCAGCGGCGGTGAGTGCAGACACAGTGCCCGTGACATTCTGGTCGGTCGTTTCTACGGGATGCTCAATCGAGTACGGGACGCGCGGTACGGCTGCAGTATGAAATACGACATCAGCTCCGTCCATAATTTTTTGCGCCTCATCAGTCGAGCGGATATCCACGACGTGGAGTGTCGCTTCCTTGGGCAACGTGTCCTTCCGGAAGGATGGGTCAATATCGATGATGTGTGTCTCCCATCCCGCATCCACGAGCGCTCGTGAGAGGTTGCTTCCGATGAATCCCGCGCCTCCTGTGACAACGGCTTTCTTCATATCAGCCATTCTACTGTTATTTCTAGCTCTTCGCGAGTCTGTCTCTCACGACCCCCGCGCAGTCACAAAGATACGTATGGTCTGGAGCATGATGAATATATCGAGCAAAAGCGAGCGGTGCGCGAGATAATAAAGGTCGTACGACAGCTTAGTTTTCGTCTCGGCGATATCGGTGCCGTGATGCGGGTCCCTATCGTGCCTCACCTGTGCCCATCCGGTGAGTCCTGGAGCCACCAAATAGCGAGCGTTGTAATACGGGATGCGGGCGTTGTACTGAGCCGCAAGCGCAGGCAATTCCGGACGGGGCCCCACGAGAGAGAGGTCGCCGCGCACCACATTCCAGAGCTGTGGAAATTCATCCAGACGCAAGAGTCGCAGCCAATACCCGACTCGCGTTACGGTAAGTTTGGATTTGCCGCTGCTTCCATAATTACCCTCATCGTTTCCGCTCATGCTTCTGAATTTGAAAATACGAATCGGTTTTTGGAACCGCCCGACACGTTCTTGCACGATGAAAATACTCCCGCCATCATCTAGCTTGATAGCGAGCATGATGAATGGGTAGAAGATAAGAGACGCCACAGCTCCGAGCGTTGCGCAGACAATATCAATGACGCGCTTTACCATGTCGTAGACACGCGAGGCATTTACATTGGCAAGTACCCATTCGTAATTGATGAGAGACAGTGGTGCCCGTTCGAATACCTCCTGGTACAGGGCAGTCGCATCCAGAAGTGAGAAGCGATGTTTATGGAATGCCGCGTCGTAAATAATCGGCAGCGCAGCAGCGACTGCTTTGTCGGAGAGGTCGACAACCAAGAAAGTCACATCGTCTTCCTCGGCGACACGGCAGGCCTGTTGAATAACCTGGTGCGAAGGGGTGTGTGCCGTATCAATGACATACTCAAACGCAAACGGGTATCGCGCATCGCCCGCGACTTCTTCTGCGAGTGCATGTGCATCCACCCCGGAGGCAATGAGAACACCGGTAATTCTGCGGCGGCTGCGCAAGTGCGGATAGACACCGATGCGCCATAGAAATATAAAAATGAACGAAACGACGAGATAGAGGAGCAGGATGGTCTTTGGCGCGAGACCGAATGCAGGGATAGAAAAGAAGAAGAGCGCCGCGATAACCATATTGATAATCTGGGTGTAGAGAATGGTCGCCGCAAGCCGGCTGCGGAAAAGTCGCGTATGCCTGCCATAGAGACCGGCAAGAAAAAAAATGACCGCCCATGCGGCAAAAAGTATAGAAAACGGTACAAGGTGAACCCAGAAAAGCTCCACGCCGGGCATCTCAAGATAACGAAGGGCAAGCGTCGCCCATAAGGAAATAGCGAATACGATGACGTCGCCGAGGAGCAGAACGACGTATTCCCGCTTGGGGACTAACGACATATCAGGTATCATTACACAAAATATGGCTCAAAACAAGCCCCGTAAAAAGGTTCTCTTTCTCATAACAAAAGCAACGTGGGGAGGAGCACAACGCTATGTTTACGACCTTGTGACTCATCTTCCGAAGGAGGAGTTTGAATTGGTTGTCGCCCACGGCGAGAGCGGTAAGCTTTCAGAAGATCTTGCAGCTAAGGGCGTTACTACATATGCGGTGCCCACACTCGGTCGCGACGTTTCCCCGTTTGACGATATTGTAAGTTTCTTCAAGATATGGAAAGGATTTCGCAGGGGAAAACCCGACGTAGTGCATCTCAACAGCTCAAAGGCTGCCGCACTCGGAGCACTCGCGGCGCGTCTGGCTGGCGTGAAGCGAATTGTCTTTACCGTTCACGGATGGCCTTTCAACGAGAAGCGCAACGAATTTGCTCGAGTGATGCTGTACCTCATTAGTTGGCTCACGGCATTTATGAGCCACGAAGTCATTGTCGTCTCGCAATCTGACGAAGCTCAGGGCGAGAAGATGCGTTGGGTAAAAGATAAAATCCACTACATTCCTACCGGTATTGAGATTCCTCTTTTCTTGTCTCGGGAGGAAGCCTCCGCTTCCCTCTCATTTGCGACAACTGCGTTGCGCGTGGGTACAATTGCGGAACTCACTCCGAACAAAGGTCTTGGCTTCGCAATCGAAGCGATTTCAATTTTGAAAGAACAAAACATCGATGTCTCTTATTCCATAATCGGTGACGGAGAGCAGCGGGCAGAGCTTGAAGATATGGCAACGGAGTTCGGTGTTGAGGATAGAGTAACATTCATTGGTTTCAGACCTGACGCAGCAAAGTACCTGAGAGCGTTCGACGTTTTTGTATTGCCCTCGGTCAAAGAAGGGATGCCGTATGTACTCCTTGAAGCAGCGTCTGCTGACTTACCGATCGTAACAACGAATGTTGTCGATCCGGATTTTGTGCGCCGTTACTCGCTACGTCCGGTTGAACCTTCAGACCCTGAAGCTTTGGCGGGCGCTATCCAGCGAGCTGCCGAGACGCGACCATACTACCAAGAATATCCAACGCTCGAGAAGATGGTGGCCGATACAATCAACTTATATTAGAGCGTTCCGACGATTTCTGTCTCATCACGCGCTTGCATAGAGGGACGAGCATGCCGGCGCATACCCATGAGAATACCGAGTGCGAGGTATTCCGTCACCAAGTGAGAACCGCCATAGCTCATAAACGGTAGAGTTGTGCCGGTAATGGGGAGGAGCCCCATATTCATCCCGACGTGAACCACAAATTGCGAGGTGAAGTAAATCGCAATACCGGCTCCAAACAGTACGTCAAAATTGTCGGACCCATGGCTCGCTATCACGAGTATACGGAAGATGAGAATGCCGAAGAGTCCGAAGAGAAGCACAACCCCGACAAATCCCCACTCCTCAGCGTATGCCGCAAAAATAAAATCGGTCTGATACTCCGGCAAAAATCGCAATTTTGATTGCGTTCCATACCCAATCCCCTTTCCAAATATCTCGCCCGAGCCGACGGCAATGGTAGATTGATACGCGTTGTATCCGCTCCCCCGGATATCTGCGAGCGGGTGGAGGAATGTGAGGACTCGCTGTTTTTGGTATGGCTGAAGACCGTAACTCCACAGGCCGGTAAGAACGATTATGGCGGCAATGGAGAGCGCCACCAGATGCTTCCACGAGATGCCCGCGACGAGCACCATGCCAAACCAAATACTTCCAATGATAATCGAGGAGCCGAAATCCGGCTGGAAAAACACGAGGATGAAAAGTGCGGCCATATAGGCACCCGAAATGGCTATATGGCGGAACGCCGCTATCTCTACGTGCCGTCGTGCAAAATACTTCGAGAGCATCATGACCAGAAGCAGCTTGGCAGGGTCTGAAGGCTGTACAGAGAGGAACCCGAGATTG
>CAMTYD010000036.1:0-7358 GCA_947085915.1 uncultured Parcubacteria group bacterium | reverse complement strand
TATAAAACGGTCTGGCAAGCAGGGGCGACGCTCACCTCTTCGGTGCACACGGAAAGCAAGGGCGATGGGGCAGGCCTTGGCCGCGTGGTCGCACTCTGGGCAGTCTGGAGCGTCAACGGCTTCACCGCCCGCTTCGCCCAACTCCCCTACGAATTTCTAGAAAAAGTCGCCCGCCGCATCACCAATGAAGTGCGCGAAGTCGGTGCAGTCGTCTATCGAATCTCCGACAAACCACCCGCGACTATCGAGTGGGGTTGATTATTTGATGACTCGGACTGGCAGAACGCCGGAGAATGTTTGGTGTCTGCCTCGATTGCTTCTTGCATCGGAAGCGTGGTAGCGCGCATAATCAGGCGACCCGAGCGGCGGCTCTGGCAACTCGACTGAAAACCGCAGATTCACCTCGTATATTCCCTCGGGTGCGTCAGTTCGAATTCCCGCCTTCTCCTCTTCTCCCCAATTAAACTCGTCACCAGTAGTGCTGGCTCCGAACCAATATGCGGTCCCCGTCCGCTCGTCGGTGATGAGCTTCGAACTCCCCACGCTCACCTTAACCGGAAGATTGCGGAGGATTGAGCGCTGCTGGGGTGTAAGTAGTGACGCAAGGTCAATTTGTGCACCTTTTTTCGTCTCGATGCGTGTAAATTTCTCAGCTGTCACCGTACGGGTGGCCTCAAGTATCGTCGCTTTCAGCTCCTCGTATTCCTTAATCTTGACCTCCTGTTCGCGTGCTAGCTGTCGGACCGACTCGGGAATGTTCATTTCAAAGACCTTAGAAGGATATCCCTCGTTAGAAGTGATGGCATGCGCATCATCTAACGGACGACCATGTACATGTATGGCGATCTCTTCCGGAATCTTATCTTTTTCGTCACTGTATCGACGCTCTTTTGTCAGAATTTCCCAAAGGGTGTACCTATTAATGGGTTCCCGTCCGGCACCTTCTCCGTAACGTTCCATTTCAACTGTAAAGTCCTGCCGGATTGGCTGTGTATATTCAATTTTTACAAATTCCGACAGAGGTTCAAAAAGATTTTCTACGCTGCTTACGCCTTCAATACGGATATCCTTGGCCTTAGGAAGGATTTCATCTTTGACGATGCGCATGATGACAACGTCCTTGAGACGATCTCTGCCTTTTTCACCAGCATCCAATTGTGTTAATTCCAGAGCTTTTTTAAGATTATTCAAAAAGAGCGTCGAGACGTTTCCGGTGACGCGCCATCCTCCTCCCTTGTTATTAGGATCATTACGCGCCTTGTCGTGAAGAAGTGATTGAAGATACCCGAGTGTTACAGCGAGCGACGGGGATAGACCTTTTTGCTTCTGCATTTTGTCCGGAAATTTATCCGTAAAGGAATACGGAACAACCTCATTGGTATCAAAATTGTATGTGAGATCTCTCGGCACGAGAGCGTCCTGATCATCCTCCCAATGGGTCTTTCCGTCTTCAACTGCTTCGTATTGAGGTGTCGCCAATATCGGTTCACCTGTCTCGATATATTTTTTTAATTCTGCTTCAGACAAGGCGCGCTCTCCCGGTTCGAGGACGCCGCCCCGACCAACCCGCTGTCCATGAGGTATGACCAGCCGCCTGCTCGGCTGTAACCCAGTAAACTCTTCCCAATCGCGCTCGACGTAGTCACGATACGGTCCGATGGTAAATGCAGCGCTTGCGTAGGATAACTGTGAAAGCTGCCCGTCTCCCTGCCGTATTTTTTTACCTAGAAGCTCTTTAATCGCCTTATCTTCGCGACCTATCTGGGTATCGAATGTAATGCCGGCCTGCTCTTTAGCACGTGCAAGCTCGCTCAGGATGTCACGGCTCTTTATATTGAGCATGTATCCTCTTCTTCCGGCAACCTGCGCAAACGCCAGGTCGTGTATGTCGAATTGTTTCCCGAAGTGATCGATAGATATTGATGCCTCCAAGGTGCGGTGTAATTCGGCAATGAACTCCCGTGCCTCTGGCTGTTCCTGAAGTTTGTTATCAGTCGCAAAGGAATAATTCCAGGCTTTCCCGCGCAAAAGAGCTGGTATGCGTTCCCATTTTTTTGCGAGCTCGGGAAAATTCTCCTTGAGCTGCGAAATGTCTGCCTCAGGAGAAACCTTCTGCCGCTCAGGAATACGTTGCTGAGCCTCAGCAGTATCCACAGGCAGTGCCGCCATCACCGTTGCCGCAGCTGTTCCCTTCAAGAATTGCCTTCGGTCTAAGCCGCGACGCTCCAGGTCCATGTCGGACATTCTAGCATGCACCTTTTCAGACGTTCGGAAGTCGACCGGGAGATACAAAATCAAACCGCCTGGAGCACACCGTGCCCCAGGCAGAAAGACAGAATCGAAAGACCATTCAGCTCGGGTTACTTGCCCATGTGCTGTTGAACAGTCCTCTGTTGTCGACCAGAGTGCCGAACTTGGTGAACACATGTACGGCATTCTGTATCTTCGTTTGACGCTCAACCGGTGTGGTCGGGTCATCGTTACTCATCAACGCTGCAATCAACGCACTCAACGCATCTTCCCCAGGTGATACGTCCATGGTAGTCCCCAAGCAGTTCAATCACCACAACAGCGTGGTGATTCGGCTAATCAAATACTAAAGCCCTCTCCGTGTCAAAGAAGTTGTAAACATTCGGGCACGGTTTTACGTAACTGGAATATGAAAATTTTCTGTGGCGCTACATTCCCCCAAGGGGAGTGCCGTCTACAGGTGCACATCTCGAATTGATGTGCCGATTTTCTATATCGCGAACGATATGAAAATCGGGAGCCTACGAAATATAGTTGCTATGCTTGGAGTGTGGCGTCGTGTCTGCGCACGGTATTCATATTTTGTGGCGCCGCGTATACTCGCGGCATCCTACGAAATATAGTCGCTGCGCTCGTTATTTCTGTGGACCCACGGGGAATCGGACCCCGCCCTCGTCCATGCCATGGACGCGTTATACCACTTAACTATGGGCCCTTCGTGGACTATCTTAACAAAACCTAAACATCAACGCGAGTAGAATCCTTTGTGCTCTCGGCAGGAATCGAACCTGCATCGGCTCCTTCGGAGGGAGCCATCCTATCCATTGAACGACGAGAGCTGTGCGCCAACCTTAGCACCCTCTCATTCTGTCTCAAATAATGCACTGAGGGACTCACCTGATTCGATGCGGTCTATCGCGTCTCCAAAGGTGTCGCCCACGGATACCACAACTATTTTGTCGCTGAGAGGACGGTCGGCGGAAATGGTGTCGGTGATGAAAAGTTTTTTGATGGAAGAATTTTCAATCGTTTGGATTGCGTCTCCAGAAAGAAGGCCGTGCGTCGCAGTCGCATAGACCTCTTTCGCGCCACTCTCTATGAGCAAGCTTGCAGCGCGGGCGAGCGTGCCACACGTATCCGCCATGTCGTCCACGATGAGTGCCACCTTACCTTTCACATCGCCGATGAGCTTCATGCGTGCGACCTGATTCGGGATATCACGTTCCTTGTGGATGATTGCGAGCTCACCGTCTTTCATCAGGCGTTTGCCGTAGGACTGAGCGCGTACCACACCGCCCGCATCAGGTGACACAACGACAAGCTCATCCGCCGCAAGCGCATCCTTGAAGAAATCTTTGAAATACGGAATGAAGACGTGGCGCGCGTAGAGATTGTCGACGAGCGTCTTGCGGAAGAATCCTCCGATGGCGTCGTTGTGCAAATCCATGGTGAGGAGTCGGGTGGCACCCACCTTTTCGATAGTGGTCGCCATCACGCGCGCAGAAATCGGCTCACGTGATTTTGACTTGCGGTCTTGGCGGGAGTATCCGAAATACGGGACTACTGCCGTTACCTCGCTCGCTGAAGCTCCGTGCGCTGCATCTATCGCGAGCAAAAGTCGCAGCCAATTCTCGGCTGGCGGATTTGTCGGTTGAACGAGGAAGATGCTCTTACCACGAAGGTTTTCCAAGAATTGAATCTGTTGTTCGCCGTCGCTAAATGAGCGACATTTAATTTTCCCAAGAGGCACCCCCAGCCGCGCTGATATCTTCTTCGCAAGTCCGTCGTTTCCTCCGAGGCTGAAGATTTTGTACTCCATGTGCTCACTAGTATACCAGAACACCTGTACCGGCTGCTAGCCTCGAATTCCGATGCTTACTGGAAATTCTACAGTCCCTCCCCCGGGACTGGCGACCGAACTTACCCAATTGATAAACCTCAAAATCTCAGATGAAAGCGACGTGGGCTTGTCGGCAGCAATACAACTCGGGTTCTGGTTTGTGTAATCCGTACAGGCCATGGTGGCACACGTGCCCACGGGGACACTGATGTCAGGAATATTGAGATTCTGTATGAGACCCAGCGAGCTGATGCCGATACGCGAGCGCTTTCCGACACACATATAACTTTCCGAATTTGTGAGGTTGGGATTCACCATAAGCGGGTTCAGTATCGCCGCGACACATGAATCAGTGAGCACGAGCCCACTCTCGCGCGCGATTGTATTCTCAATATCAGGACGGGCATTGGAAGCCGCGAGATTTTTCTGTGCCTGACAAATAGATGCGAGGTCTGCGGCGCTGCGCGCTACCGGCAAGGACGGAACCCCTTGCGCAAACGCAAACGCAAGTGGCAATGCCGCACAAAGAATGAAGAGGAGAGATGCTAGCGCTCGAAGGTTATGCGTCATCTCGTTCAGTATATCAATGTTTTACGTGCAGGTACTCGCGGTTCGACTCTCTAGCCGCTATAATCGCGAAACGCACCTTTAGCTCAGTTGGTTAGAGCGTTCGATTCACATTCGAAAGGTCTCAGGTTCGAATCCTGAAAGGTGCACAGCGACGGGGAAATGTGCTCTGCTGCACATTTGCACGCGCTGTGCAGGGCGGAGCGATGTCGCATCAGCAGATGCGACCGCGAGCCGGGGTCGCGGAATTTCCGAGCGGCGAGGAAATATCTGTGACCACTCTGTTTGAACGGGCTGTCGTATAGTGGTAGTACGCATGGCTGGGGGTCATGCAGCCCGAGTTCGATCCTCGGCAGCCCGACAGAGAAGATTCCTAGTGTGGATAACCCATTGGCATAGGGGTACCTGGGGCATATGCTGTGCCCTATGGCAGCACCTCTCAAAGTTGTATTCGCATTCCTCGCCTCTTTTGGTGCGGCTTTTTTTGCATACCTCTTCGTGAACCCCGCGCTACTCGATTGGTATGCGAGCCTCACGAAACCCGCTTTCGCCCCGTCACAAAACACCTTTGCGGTCATGTGGCTCATCATCTACGGCGCCATGGCCACAGCCCTCGCTATCGCGTGGACGAAAGACCCCCGCCCCGATCATATCGAGGGGTGGGTGCGTTTCTTTTTCGTGCAGCTCCTTTTCAACGCCGCATTTATGATGTTCCTCTTGGGCCAACATGCGGTTCTCGTCGCATTCGTCGACCTCCTCTTCCTCGGATTCATTGTGCTCTCACTCGCGGCGAGTGCGGGCGAAATAGACCGTCGGACGGTCTACCTCATGCTCGCGTATTTCCTCTGGATTATTTACAACGGATATCTCGTTGTCTCTATTTGGTTATTGAATTGAAGTCGCTTCGCTTTTGTGTGGCGTCGTGTCTCCGCACGACAGTTTAATTCTGTGGCGCCGCGTATGACATTCCCCCAAGGGGACTGCGATTTTCTATATCGCAAACGATATGAAAATCGGGAGCCTACGAAATATAGTCGCTTCGCTCCTTATTTCTGTGGACTTACCGGGAATCGAACCCGGGACTCGGCAATGCGAATGCCGCGTAATGCCACTTTACTATAAGCCCCTCCGCTCCTGTGACGAGAAGAATATATCAGGAACAATCGTCCGTCTATATTGAGTAGGGTCGTTCTCTCTCCATGTCGCTGGAATACGTGCCTTGTGTAGCGAGTGAATTCATCTTTGAGCGGAAGACGAGTGCGGCCTGTGCCTTACCGACGTTTGCAGTGAGATTTTCAGACCAAATTTTCAAAGCAGGATTTTGTAGTGCGCGTCCGTACGAGAATGAGAGCGGCCAAGGAAGTTTGCCCATCGCATTCATTGCGTTCAAGTGCTCAGTCGCTTGTTCGTCTGTCTGTCCGCCTGAGAGGAATGCGATGCCCGCAAGATTCTCCGGCAATGTGGCTTGGAAAGCGCGTATCGTTTCTTTTGCAACCTCTTCCATGCTTGGCTGCTGCGCCGCCTTCTTGCCCGCTATGACCATGCTCGTTTTGAGTATCGTGCCTTCGAGTGCGACATTCTGCCCGGCAAGCTCTTCAAAAGTTTTTTTGAGTGCAGCGACGGTTACTTCGTAGCAGCGTTCGATGCTGTGGTCGCCATCAATGAGTATTTCAGGCTCTACCATAGGCACGATGCCGGCCTCCTGACAGAGCGCCGCGTAGCGAGCCATGGCGTGTGCATTCGCGCTTATACAGGCTTCTGAAGGCATGTCCTTGCCTATCGTAATGACCGCACGCCATTTCGCGAAGCGCGCGCCGAGGGTCCGGTATTCCGCAAGTCGTTCGCGCAGACCGTCGAGACCTTCGGTGACCTTCTCACCTTTGTGCAACGCGAGCTCCTTTGGACCTCCGTCGACTTTGATTCCTGGAAGAATGCCTTTCTTTTCGAGCACTGCCGCGAATGCTTCCCCTTCGGCTGTTTCCTGCCGGAGAGTCTCATCAAAGAGAATAACGCCGCTTATGTATTGCTCGAGACCCGCCGCAGTGAGAAGTGTCTCGCGGTATGCACGGCGATTTTCTTCGGTGCAATCCACGTTGACTGATTCAAAACGCTTCTGACAGGTGCTTGAGCTCTCATCAGCTGCGAGTATTCCTTTTCCGGGAGCGACCATCTGTTTGGCAATCTGCGCGAGTGAATCCATAAAAAATATTACATGAAATGCTTAGTCTTAATAAAGCGAATGGTGCGCGGATGGGTAGACATCACGACCGAGTGAGTCACTATCTCATCCGCAGTGAAAAGTACTCCATCTGCCAAGGGGCCTGAGACGACGCCAGTCGCAGTGAAGCTGATGTTGTCACCTTTCGCCAAATCTTCCGACCGGAATATCGTCGAGAAATCCGTGACGCCTGCATCATTCAGGCGCTTGATGTGTTTCTCGTCTTTGGGCTGCCAACGGCAGAGCAACTCCCCTCCCAAGCTCCGCATCGCTGCTGCCGAAAGCACTGCCTCTGCACTTCCGCCGACACCCATCAGCATATCGACGCTCGAACTTGAAAGACACGTGCCGAGAGCCATGGCTACATCTCCGTCGGAAAAGAGACGGACGCGGGCGGCGGGGGGGCGCGCCGCGCAGTTTAGCTCCACAAGTGGCGGGCCGTGGGGTGGCGCAACAAAAAGAAAAGAAAAAAAAATTTAGAGT
>CAMTYD010000035.1:0-4901 GCA_947085915.1 uncultured Parcubacteria group bacterium | reverse complement strand
TGATGACCGTTCGGATCTAACTCGATGTACATAAATCCGATAACCTTGTCGTTTTTGTCTTTTGCGAGATAGATTGCTTCGTGCTCAGCAGAATTTCTCAGCTCTTGTTTCATCGGCTGTAATTTCTCGCGCCGTTCTGAGGCAGTGTTCTTCTCGTATATATTCTCGTTGGCTTCGCCCTTGACGTTGTACCGCAACTGTCTGATTTGCGATTCGTGCTGGACGAATTCGGCGAGATCTACTCGCTCTACCTTCATGCCAGGCATCTTTTCGTGCCCATCCAATTGTTTAAGTGGTCTGTCCATTTCCCCTCCTCCCTTTGGCGTAAACATATACACCTATCGTATCACGCAAATCCCGGGGCCTGTGGATAGAGGCAGAGCGGCTACGCTTGGCACGGACCGAGACCAGGGGATGTTTGAATATAAGCCCGTTTTAGAGTACTCTTTACGCGTTGCGGGTGTAGCTCAATTGGTTAGAGCACTCCCCTGTCACGGGAGAGGCTGCGGGTTCGAGCCCCGTCACTCGCGCAATGTCGGTTTTTTGCTAAATGGTATGCTGGGGTATGGAAACACTTGGCCAACAATCTGTAGATTTATTACAGATGGTTCGACAACGTTATGAAAGTGATCATGGAAAGCCCGGCCCAGAAGACGAGAAGCTGCTGGCAGACTTACGGGCTAAAGGCTTCAAGATAACAGAAACGCACAAGGGCGAACGACTTGCTGACACCGTTAATGAGTCTGGATTCGAGAGACTTAAGGACGATGTACGTTTGAAATTGTATGTGCTCGCGGTTGCCGCGGAAAACTATTATTTCGGTGTCCTCATTGAGGATCCGTTTGATCGAAGGGCAGCAGAGTCAGGCCTTGTGGGAAACGTAGCGATTGTACACGCAACGGCACAGCGATTGGCACACCAAACGGCCATGCTTCATAACCCTGTATATTCACGCCTAGAAGCACGTAGTAAGTTTCGTTTGGGAACAATCTCTGGCGTATGGAACAACTTGTTTGCATTTCGTGATAGGCTCGACGCTCTCGACATCCATACTCCGCAAGCAGAACAATTACGAGAGCTCGCCAACGAACTTCCGCCCATAGACAATCCGAAGGGTGATTCCCTCTTTAAATACACCAATATGCCGCACGAGCAGAAGATCGTGGTTATGGAGAAGATGGATGCGATTTCGAAAGAAATCTTGAAACTGTTACGCGGTCTTGAAGATGGAGAAAAGGATGACTCTTCGTAGGGTAATCCCCAATAAGGAGATACTGGTGTCGGGGGAGAGACTCGGCGCCAGCTCACTAAGCGCTTCGCGCTAAGTGGCTCCTGCCCGGGCTCGCCCGTCGCAGAGCGACCCTAAAGGACTGCGATTTGTAACTAAACAAGTTTAGACAAATCGGGAGCATGGCTCCGCCTTTCGAGTCTCCCACGTGCAGTGAGCAGGCACTGCATTCGCCTCCACGGCGCTTCGCTTGTGTCGGGGGAGAGACTCGAACTCTCGACCTAGCGCTTATGAAACGCTCGCTCTAACCGGCTGAGCTACCCCGACAAATGAGGAGCAAAATCAGAATATCGTATATTCTAATTTTCTCCGAATGCCGTCGGGGCATGAGGAACGATTACCCCGACAGTATTTACATCGAACTGAGTCCCGCGCCTCGGGCAGAACCCGGCAGGATGTGCAAAATGAGAATATCGCACATTTCCCTTTCATGCTATACCTACAAATATGTGGGGCACGATTCTACAGATAAATTCTGTCCTCTGGGCTGCCTCGGGCCTGTTTCTCGTCTACTCCTTCGGGCATGGCATCCTCACATGGTCGGGAAAACAATTTTTCCTGGCACTTCTCCTCTTCGCCTTCCTTTCAGTAATTGAGGTAGTTATCGCCGCCCTACAAGAGCCCTAAGGAGTGCCGTCCACAGGTGCACATCTCAAATTGATGTGCCGATTTTCTAATCAGGGGTACCTGATGCAGCAGCAGCATCTACTGGGTGATAACTAAATCGAGAGCCCTAACGTAGGCAACACAGTCGCCCAAAATTCTCTGTCTTTCGGATGCGTGAGCATTTCCACGACTTTTGCATGAGGTACCCACCTCGCTTCGGGATTAGCCGGGTCGGCCGGTGCAAGCTCTTCCTGTCTGGTCGTAAAAAGAATCATGTGAATTGTTTTGCATTCACTCGTATCATCTCCCCCATCGGGCGTCCCCTTGTAGCGCTCATATGAACCGAGCTCTTTGACGAACGAAACATATTCCAATCCTGTTTCTTCTGCGACTTCGCGCCGCGCTGCCGCAAGCGCATTTTCTCCCTCATCGATATGACCTTTGGGAAATCCCCAAAAATCAGGACCGTTGCGCACGAGCACGATTTCTCCGCGTGCGTTTTTGATAATTCCTCCGGCGACTTCTGTTTTCTCCATTTGGTTGCGGGGGCGGGAATTGCACCCGCGACCTCAAGGTTATGAGCCTTGCGAGCTACTACTGCTCCACCCCGCTGGCGTTAATGTACTACAAGCGGGATGATGGCGCAATAAATTTGAAAAAATGTTTACTCAATGTAGCGTGCGTCCTTCAAAACTTTCTCGTAGAGCGCGATGACGCGGCGTGTCTCGCGCGCACTCATCTGATGCGTACTGCCCGCATGCGCTATTTTGTTGCGTATCTTGTGCGCTTCCCATGCAAGGTCGATAGAATTGAAATTCACACGGTCTACCGCACGCATTTTGTCCGCCATCGTCTCTCCCTTATAGCCCATGACATCGAGCAATTCGTTGAGCATGATGTCGGCTTCGAGGATAGCGAGCCGCCACGACTGCTCCGAATCAGAGTTGGCCTGGTCGAGTATCCTATTCCAACGCAATTGGCTTTTCGGGACGTCTTTTTCAGCGACAGGTCGCTGCGCCGAAGCAAATTTGCGCCGCTCCATCTGGCGTATCTGAAATACACGTATTGAGCAGTAGATGGTGAGAGCACTGAGGCACAGGGTGATAAGGAGTGAAAATGCTACAAAAGTACTCCACTGTTGGAATAGCTTGTCGTATGCCCCGGGAGCCGAAGCGAGCTGAAGGTACTCCGCGACTTGGGGAGCGCTCATCGCGGAGGTAATGGGTGTAGTGAAGGGAGACACTTCCCCCGGAGGAGGCGGAACCCCCGTGCCCGAGATACTCATCACCGTACCGGGAATCCACTTGAATGCGATTTCGCCCAGGAACCAAAGTGCAGACCCGATGGTACTTCCAACTGTAGGGTCAGGATTCATGTGGATATTATAGCCTGTCTTTTTCTACATCGGCTCCGATTTTAAACAGCGTTTCTTCCCCGCCCCAACTACTTATTATCTGAAAACCTACCGGCAGCTTTTTTCCCTCCCGCTCTACCGTACCTCCGGGGACAGATATCGCAGGTGCCCCTATTAGATTGACCGGCACCGCAAAGATATCCTCCGCATACATCGCGACGGGGTCACTTTTTTCGCCGAACTTAAACGCAGGAGAAGGCGTTGTCGGCGTCACAATGGCATCAATACCGCTTTCAAATGCCCGCTCGAATTCTTCTCGAATGAGCCCGCGCACGGCTTTTGCTTTCCTGTAATACGCGTCCGCATAGCCGGAAGAGAGTACGAAAGTTCCCAAGAGGATGCGGCGACGAACCTCTTGTCCGAAGCCAGTGCCACGGGATTTGGTGTATACATCCATGATTTTTTCCGCCTGTACCGAGTGACCGTATCGAATGCCGTCGAGCCGTCCTAGATTGGTTGAAACTTCCGCCGGCATGATGATGTAGTAGACAGCGAGACTGTGCGGCGCAGTCGGCAAGTCTATATCCCGCAATTCATAGCCAGCAGCCTTAAGGCCTTCGAGTTTCTTTTCAAATTGTTCGAGCACATCCTTCTCTACCCCGGACGTGAAAAACGTGCGAGGCACGCCAATCACTTTCGGATTCACAGTCTTCTCTGCAGCATCAGGAAGTGAGGTACTGTCGTTTGCATCATGTCCCCGTATTGCATCGTAGAGTATTTTTGCATCCGCGACTGTTTTGGTGAGTGGGCCTATCTGGTCGAGGCTGCTACCCATCGCAATGAGGCCAAAACGTGAGACCGCACCATACGTGGGCTTGAAGCCTACGAGGCCGGTAAGCGATGCTGGCTGGCGTATAGAACCGCCGGTGTCAGAGCCAAGTGCTGCGACAGCCATGTCCCCCACAACGGCAGCAGCAGAGCCGCCAGACGAACCTCCGGGTACACGAGACGTATCCAGAGGATTTTTCGTTGGGCCGAACGCCGAATTTTCAGTCGAACTTCCCATCGCCGAATCGTCCATATTGGTGCGTCCAAGGAAAACAACTCCTTGCGCCTTGAGCTTCGAAATGGCAGTCGCGTCATACGAGGCTACATAATTCTCAAGCATTTTCGATGCCGCAGAAGCAATGCGGCCCTCAATGAGCATGTTGTCTTTGACCGCGATAGGAATTCCAGTAAGCGGCTGCGACTTCCCTGCCGCTATCATCTCATCCGCACGCTTGGCCTCTTCACGCGCTGAATCAGTCCACACTTCAAGATATGCGTGAATTTCTCCATCTTTTTTTGCTATCGCATCGAGGTATGCATTAGTGAGCACAAGCGAAGAAAATTCCTTGGCATCCAATGCGCGCCGCGCCTCTACAATAGTCATTTTGGAAAGGTCCATACTACTTTTTGCGCGAGATAACCTGCTTCACCGCAACCCGATTACCGGCACGTGCAGGCGCAGCCTTGAGTAACACCTCCGTATACTTGCCACTCTCATGCGGATTTTCATCCGCCCGCATTACATTACGAAGTCCGCCTGATTTGGCTTCGATGGAGACGTCAACCTTCTGAATGGAGTCAACAAAAGCAAGAATGCTGGGAATT
>CAMTYD010000034.1:0-12185 GCA_947085915.1 uncultured Parcubacteria group bacterium | reverse complement strand
ATACTGAGTGGATGGATTCGATGGACGGCAGAAAGAAAAAGAAGCTACCTCTCGCGAAGATTGTTCTCCCGCTCGCAATGCTCGTTTCTAATAGTATTGACTCGCATGCGACGCCCGCAGGAAGACGAGAAGTCCTGAACAGATTAAATGGTCCCAAAGTATCCGACATCTTGTCAAAACCCGGTATTTCTAAGGAAGAGAAACCCGACAGCCCTCCGGAAGTACAATTTAGGATCAAAGAAGATTAAAGATAGGGTTACTTACACTTGCCGAAGAGAGAGAGGAAGAGCGAGCAAGGTTCTTTCGGTGCTTGCGCTTCCGGAGAGGGAAGGAACCATGATTTCAAGAATCCCCACACGCCTTTCACTATTTTCAAGACCACTGCTTCACCCTTTGTCTCGCTCGATGGCGGGAGAGTTTCTTGCGAGGCTACGTTTGCGACTGAGGGAGCGGCTGTAGGATTGCGAGGCGTTATGCCTGGTGATTGTTCGTACGTGGGTTCTGCAAGGCTTTCGGCTACACGCGCAATCTGCGCAACGGTCGGCGGCGGGACGAGACGAGGGGCGACTTCGTCCAGGATTTCGGTTTCGAGCGCATCAATGCGCGACTCTGCCCGAGGTAAGTCTTGCTGGAGCGTCGAGAACGCCTCCTCGCATATCTCATTGCAGATACCCGCCTCGCGCGCTTCTCGAAGCGCCTCCAGGTGAGCAAGGATGGATTCACGCTCAGATTTTACTTGGGCGAGCGCCGCTTTGGTTTGGACTGCGGTTCGCTCGACATGCGCCCACTCTCCGCTCATGTAGGCGCGGATTGATTCGTAGCTTGCGGGGTCTGTGATGTCGACTGCTACGCCGACCTCAACGACTGAGGGTGGTAGTCGTCGGGGAGTCGAAGTGCTCTCGGTCGTTGTCGCCGCAGCTTTCATGTATGCGGCTTCGACATCGGCTCTCGTCTGAGTCTTTGGTGCTCGGTAGTCCTGTATTTTTTCTGCAGACGTCGTCTCTTTCCTTGTCTCCGTGGCCAGAGGCAGGGCGGGGGTACTTGGTTTACTATTGGAGACGACATAGAGGCGCGCGCCATCAGACGCTTCATTTCTTTGCTCCTTAAGCGCGCGGACCAAAGCATCAAAATCTGATTCCGAGGCTCGGGGTGATGAGTAGGGGACGATGATTACAGGCTCGAAATTCCTTTCTCGTGGAGATGTCGTGGATTTGGACGTTTGCGATGGCGGAGACTGAGGCTGCGGGGTTTGAGGTTGAGAAGGAGAGAGAGGCGCGCGTGTTGGCTGAGTCTGTGAGACATTGATGACGTTTTGAACATAGGTGACAGACCCTCCACCGCCACCACTTGATGATGGGAATAAACCGCTGAAGAGCGAAACAATGGAACCGAAGAAAGTATTTGCCGTGCGGGAGTTTGCACGGTCATTTCGATACGTTGATTCCTGCCCCTTCGTATTTCCGAAAGTTGTCTGTGGTCTGGGGGTCTGTGGGTATGGAGTGTATACAGGCCGGGGAGTAAATGGAGTCGTTGGATTGACGGGCTGGTTGATGGGCGTGAGTACTGCCGGCTGCTGGCCGGTGGGCAGGGGAGTCGAAACCCCTGAACCGCCACTTGTCGGAGCGCCTCCGCTGCCAGTGGGGGTGGTTGCGCCACCCACAGGTGTACTCCCGCTACTTGGTGCGGCAGGCATCTGCGATCCTCCGGAAGGATTGGTTGGTGTTGTTGGTACCGTTCCAATCGGAGTTATCGGCTTGTAGGCGCCGTCAATTTCAGGGCGCGCGGGAGCGGGAGCCGTCGGACCGGGTTTCGCTGGTTCGGTTGGCTTTGTGGGTATGGGGTTTGGTACGGGTGTTGAGCCACTGTCAGGCGCTGCACAAGGCGGGGTCGCACACGCAACTTGTGTCGGTGTTTGTGGAAGGTCAGGTTGCTTCACATCTTGTTCGTTGCCATTTTCGTCAATGTACTTATCCGCGTGGCACTTCTTCTCGGTGACACAATGCCCAATGATTTTCTTGCCTTGTTGGACACCGGTGCACGGCTTCTTGTACATATTGGTGATGATGCATTGTCTCTGCGTGGCGGCCACTGCCGCAGCCTGTTTGGGCGCGATGCAATCACCGACACGTTTACTCGGGTAGCTGCCGCTCGTACTGTATTCAACCGTCTCGGATTTGTCCGGGCATTGCGCATTCGCATCGGTATTTTCTACAGCGAATATCGCCGCGGCCGACGATGATTCTGGACTCGGAGCATATATTTTCTGATTGTGGTAGATAGAAAATATCACTAACAGCAGGAGCGCGGAAATACCAACTCCTCTGGGCGTCATGAGCCTTATGATAGCAGTTTTGGCGGGTGAACCCTTAGATGCTGTGTATTAAGGGCGTAAAATTATCCCCAGGATATCCCCATAGTACTTGCAAATATGGCAATATTGTGATATAATGAAGGTCGTTATGTCCTGCGCTGTTGCAGGCTAGAAGGAGAACCCAAATGAAGTACATCGTGAAGATGCTTACGGCGGCAGCGATGCTGCTGATTGCAAGTGCGGCGACTGCACAGGTGGGCCACCGGTGGAATCAGCCAGATTGGCCCGATTTCATCGAGGCTTCCATGAAGAAGAAACAGGCGGGCATTAAAACCGTCGAGAGGCTTCGTGACCACTGGCGAAGCAGGTCGGGCGTTGAGGCACGCGCGTGTGCATCGTCGTACGATTTCGTTGCCTTGCGTCGCAAGGCGGAACTGGGAGAACTCGAACTCTGGCGCACGAGCATTTCTCTGAGCCAGAATCGTCGCGACCAGATCATGATTGACGTGGCGCCGATTCCAGAATTCAACCAGATGGATGCTCAAACGCAGAGCAGTTATCTGGCCACCTGGAAGGATTGCCCAGTGCCCGAACAAGCGGCACAACGGTGACAACATCAAGGGGTTTCTCCAGGGGCGTACGCACGAAGTTGTGCTTACGCCCCGACCCTTTTTATACTATCTGGTGTCGGCAGTTCGACAAAGAAATTCGAGCCAGTGCCGGGGCCGCTGGAGCGCACCCATATCTTTCCGCCGTTGCCCTCCACGACTTGTTTTGCGACGAAGAGTCCGAAGCCCGTCGATTCAGCATTGATTTCTTTTGAATGTTCACCGTGTCCTCCTTCAGTAAATAATTTTTCCATATCAGTAGCCTCGATGCCGACTCCCGTATCGCTCACCGAAAGCCGGATACCGCTGTCTACTTTTTTGAGTGCGAGCTCGATGTGTCCTGCGGGAGTGTAGCGGAGTGCGTTTTCAAGGAGATTCCTGAGCACGTGCCGCTCAATCTTTGCCTCATCTCCTTGCACGACACATGATGCATCTATTGAAGTGAGAAGCGTGAGCCCTTTGCGCTCGATGCGCGGGCGGAATTCTTCGGCCACTCGACTCGCTAGAGTCGAGAGATCAAATAGTTTTGTATCAAAGTGCATATCTCCGCTCCCAGAGTCGGTGGTATCAAGCATCGACATGACTGTGTCGACGCCTTTTTGTGAATCGGCGAGTGCTGCGTGTGCCATGGAATCCAGCGGCGAGGGGAGAGGGCCGAAGTCTCCCTCGATTATTGATGCGAAGGCTGCCTTGCTCTTGGTCAGATGCCCCTTCACTTCATGGCTGAAGAAATGCAGGAGCTCACGCTGCTTGCGTGCGGTTTCTTTCAGCTCGCCGTACCGGTCGTCTTGTTTCAGGATGACCGCCGCGATGTATTCCGGGTCGGGGATGCCGGCGATTTTTGCGGTGGCATTGCCCTCACGTCCTTCTATCTGAATCGAGCCGTAATTAAAAAATGATTCAAAAAGTCCCCCGAAGTGGACGCTCACATGACTTACGTCGTGGATGTTCCATTGCGTGGTGGTGCGCTCGGTGAAATTCATTTGCGTTGTATAGAAAACACGCTGGTCTGTCACGATAAACATGTCGAGGTAGTAATTCGTCCACTGAATCGCGAGTATCGTCCAGAGTGTAAGAAAACAAAAGGGGAGTAGGAGTGTAATAATCGTGTGCACCGAAGCGTCCGCAAGCGTAAGGGGTGAACCACGGAAGAGAAAGAGAATTGACAGAATCGCAAGCCCGGGAATGAGGGTGAGCGCAGCCTCGCCTAGGAGCGATGCCCAGTGTTTGTGCACCACGAGGAGTACTTGTTCGTCTTCCCGAGGGGTGTCCGTCATAGCGGCAAGAAGAAGGTAAGGAGGAGGAATACGATGCAACCGGAGGCGTACACAAGAATCGCCCGGATAGCGACAGAGCGTTTCATCGCGGAGTGTGTCCAAAAATGCCAGAAGACAAAACCAAAAAAGAGCGAGAGAAGACACTCGACAATCAAAACAATCCAAGCGAGTCCAAGCATAGCGCCAGTATGTGGCTCTCGGTAGCTCGTGGCAACAGTCGGCGGTGCGTCATGGAGGTCCTCTTGCGTTTCTTTTCGAGCTGGTGCATACTCTGCGGGTTCTATGACAGCGGAAGAGACAGTCAAAAAGGCACGCAAACCGCGCGCTAAAACTGCTAAATCGGCAGACGACTCTTCTGCGCAAGTCACTCCGCGCTCCGCGCAAGCTACTCCCCGCGCAAAAAAGGCTGATACGGCCCACCGTCTCCGTATCAAGGTTCGCGCCTACGAGCACGGTATTTTGGATAAATCCGTAAAGCAGATTATCGACACCGCCGCCCGCTACAATGCGACTGTCGTCGGCCCCGTACCGCTCCCTATCGATATCAAGAAGTACACCGTGAACCGCGCTGCTTTCATCGACAAGGATTCCCGCGAGCAATTTGAAATGCGCATCCACAAGCGTATGATAGATATTTTGAATCCTGATCCAAAAGTCATCGAAGCCTTGACCAATATAGATTTGCCTTCGGGGGTTTCAATCGACGTCAAGATGATGTAAAAACGCGCCTAAGGCGCGTTTTTACATCATGAAGAGACTTCTTCTACGCCCGACACAAAAGCGTATTGAAACACCATTCGGCGTCTATGACCTCGATTGTTTTGAAACCAGCTTCTTGAAGTGATTCGACATACCAGGAAAGAGGGTATGAGACGAGGACGCCTGAGACTGCCGCAGTGTTTTCTGCTATCGCTTCGTCCGAGATGCCGTTGCTCCGTTTGAATTCTGTATAGCGGTCGTGCACAAGCGGAGTCGACGCCATTTTTTCGGAAAGTATAAGCATGCCGGATTCTGAAAGTGATGCACGGATATCGCGAAGGTATTCTTTCCGCTTCTGTTCGTCGGTAATGAAATGCAACGTCCAATTGGCCATAACGAGGTCAAAGGGCCCCCGCTCTTTGGGGAAGGTCGCAGATACAATGAGATTCTCTTTTACGCGCGACTTTGCAGTCATTGCCTCCGAATTCTCGACTCCGTATACCTGCACATAGCCGGCTTCCGTAAAGACTTCCATGGTGTGCCCGAGCGCCGAGCCGACGTCGATGATTTTTGTATTTTTCTTGTCAGGAAATGCCGCGTTTGCGAGCGCAAGACACTTCTGGATGACCTGTTCGTAATGAGGAAGATTGGTACGGGCGATATCATCAAAGCGGCTTGCCACGTCCTCATCAAATTTCCACGTGCCTGCATTCATACAAGCATATTGGCATACCTGAGGATGAAAAGAAAAAGGGCGGCAACGCGCCGCCCTTTTTGTTTGTCAGCCCTCTTTCCTGAACGGCGCAGGCCGTTCGGCTATTTCGGAAGCTTGTCGTTCGGAATAATCGGTGCGGGTGACCGCAGCATGTTCCAGTTGGACATGGCGTTCGCCAGGAGCGTTGACTGCTCCTTGTTGAACGTTGGCCACCACTTTTCGGAGCCGTGCAGGACCAGAATCTTCCTGCCGAGCTTGTCTGTGGCGATCCGCGCAGTCCGCGGGTCGCCGTAGATGTCGAACAGTCCCAGCCCGGTGGCGAGGGTGCACCGCCCTCCGACGAAGGGAGCGAACGAATTGTTGCCGTCCTTGTCCGTCGCAGCGACGAACTTCTTCAGATTTGCAGCGCTTGCGAAGCACCAGATAACGCCACGGAGCGCGGTCTGGAACTTGTCGCAGTTTGCAACGCGCGGCTTGCGCTTGTTCCAGGGATCGACCACGTCGTAGACAATGACCGGATTCGTATTGGGCTCCTTCTCGCCCTCCTTCAGCCTCTCCTGGAAGGTGAAGGCCTTGTTGTCACGGGTCATGATTTCGAGCCGGGGTTTCGGCGCCTCCTGCGCGAAAGCGGGAGCTGCCAAGCAAGCCGCGAACAGAATCGCGGCAATCGTGTGAACGAGCCTCATTGGAGTCAGCCTTTCTCGGTTGAAGGGGGCTTAGGTGCCTCCCAACCCGTATTTGAGACTATTTCCCCAACTTTTGCAAGCAAATGTCAAATCCACGCGGTCCTTATACAAAAGAAAAAGGACGGCACCGGGGAGTACGGCACCGCCTTTTCTGGAAACGCCGGTTAGGGCGTGCGACCGACTCAGTGTCAGTCAGTCTGATAGAACTATATGTTTTCCTTTCTGAAGAATCAAGGAAGCCGGCGGGCAGGTCACTACTCCGCCCGCCGACCCCCGGGCATGCTGCTACGAGGCAACACTACCCTTAGTGTCAGGCATGCCTGTTACCGAACGAGACAGTGTCCGGTACTTGAGCACACCTTCTTGCACTTCGGGTCCGCCTTTTGGGCGGATGCTACCTTTGTCTGATAGCCAGTGCGCACACTCTCGCGAGCGTGTGCCGTGGACATGGCGAACACCATCCCCACAAGCAGCACTATCCCTCTCTTTCGCATAAAGCTACTCCCTCTTTATGCTACGAGGCGGAAAATAACGGGGTCCGCTGTCACCCAGGAGTTCGCTACGCAATACATATGCTTATCCCGCGCAGACACTAGCGCGATTGGGGGGTGGCGTCAATTTTCAGACTTCGCAGACGGAAGATTTGTTGAGGTCGCGAGTCAAAGGGTATGCGGGAGACGAGGGGAAGAAGGGAAGTCCAGACCCCGCCAAAGAATATGACGAGAGCTGCTACGATTCCTGAAAGGACATACCCGAGTCGGGGCTTCATGTCGTAAAGCAATTTTTGCGCACTTATCC
This sequence comes from uncultured Parcubacteria group bacterium, assembly GCA_947085915.1. Taxonomy (GTDB): domain Bacteria; phylum Patescibacteriota; class Minisyncoccia; order Phycocordibacterales; family UBA2100; genus UBA10103. The sequence goes on along the minus strand of CAMTYD010000034.1, from coordinate 5,091 downwards.
CGTAAGGGCACCTTGACTTATATGATTAAAACAGTACAATATTTATTAGACGGGTTGAAACTCGGATGTCTCTGGGTACCCGCCTCAATGGAGGCCATACAATGATTCGTACTGTTGCCGCGTTTTTGAAACGCGCCCGTATCGCCGCCGCGCTCTGCGGCTTCTTGTCAGTCGCAGCGACCAGCGTCGTGACCGTTACCGCCCCCGCCGTTGTGGCGGTGATGGTTTCCTCGGCGCCGGCGGCCGCCTATCCGGGCGACTGCACAGGTTACAGCGCTTCGTTGGACTGCTTGAGCTGCTGCGCTCGAAACTACAAGAGCCACCCGAACTGCACGAATGCGTGCAAGGCGAACAGCTCCTTCGACTCCAAGGCGCAAATGTCGCCGAAGCCGGCGAAGCAGAACATGTCGCCGAGGCGCCAGCAGTAGTACTGCTGATGCTGCCAGGGTCTTGATGCGCCGGAAGGAGACTTCCGGCGCATTTCCTATTTTCTTTTCAGGCAGTACAGCTCATTCGCCACCGTCGGCACAAAAAAGTTTTTCGTCTTTGAATTATATGCAATTTTATTCACGATACGTTCGGAAAACTGATGGAACCCTTTTTGTTTCAAAGTAGTAATGTCGAGTTCGTATAGCCTGCCGTCGTTGCTCCCAATCCACAGGGAATCATCGGTAAGAATCGGGGAAGCAAATATTCTTCCGCTGGTTGCAAACTCGGCTTTCATACGGCCGCTCGCTAGGTCGACAGCGTAGAGCGATTTATCGAGCGAAGCGACATACACGGTGTCCCCATGAACCAGCGGAATTGAGTAGATAGCACTTCCAGTCTGAAACGCCCACTCCGGACGGCCATTCTTTGCTGACAATGCGCAGAGCCTACTATCCATCGACGGGACGAGTATAAGTCTGCGCTCCGGGTCATACGCGAGTTGCGATTTGATATCGGCACCGCTTCCGTATTGCCACTTCTCTTCGCCAGTCTGAGCATCATAGGCGTACGCGACCCCGTCGTTGCTGCCGATTACGACCATACCCTCTTCTTTTATATAGAGGGGAGAGCAGTGCGTGAGTGATGGATGTTGAGCCGACCATTTCTTTTTTCCGCTCTGTAAGTCGAGTGCTGCTATGCCGCCTCGCTTCCTCCAGAGCCCGAATTCCAGTCCGATAAAAAGGAGTCCAAGGTCAGGAGCCAGTGCCGGCGAGGAGCCAATCCAATCCGCATGGGAGAATTTCCACTGGAGCGCACCTGTTCGTGCGTCGAGCGCATATACATTGCCATCATAGGCTCCAAAATACACGGTATCTTTGTATCGGACGGGGCTTGAAAAGATGCCCTTTCCTTTCGGGTACTTCTCGATGTCGAAGGACCATACCACGGTGCCGTCCGCCTGCGTGACGGAGAAGAATGTCCCTGAGTCTGTCCCGACGTACACATTTCTTTCATCAACCGCAGGTGCAGATTTCTGCACGACGTGTTCAAAAGAGGGCGAGGATGCATTCCATCGCCACACAACCTCAAACTCATTCTGCTTCGCAGGTGACAGAGTTCCTTCCAAGGGGAGGCCGAAGTCTTGAAGTGTGAAAAGCCACGCCACATCGATGTTTTTTTCCTGTGCGGGCAGGTAGGCTTCGGGCGCACGAAATGCAAGCATCGCAAACACGTGCGAAACGCGCGCCCCGACATCTTCCAATATCAAAATCTCTTTCAAAAAACTGCCGCCCGTATTGATGAGGTCATCGACAAGAATAACGGGATCAGCCGTCAACGTCCCCTCGATAGCTTTCATCAGTCCCTCGCGTTTGCGCGACTTACGTATAAAAAAGCCGTTGACAGGTGTTCCGCGCTCGACACCTTTCATCACGATTGCAGCGACAAGGGGTATCGCAGCCGTTTCCATACCACCCACCTGAAAAGGGTAGAGGTGCGCATGTTTTTCCCAGAATATCTCGGCGTAGGTGTTCAGCCACTTCGGTTCGAGCATAATCGCGCGGAAATCAAAAAGCCACGGGGCCTCGTGGGGATTGGGTATGCCGGCACGTGTGATGCGGATGCCCTTGTTTGACTGCACAAAGACCCGCGATGCTATCACGCTCCGGAGCTCATCCTGCTGTGACATGAAAGAGAGTATAGCAAGACTCCCTCAGAGCCTCCCGGCGAAGCGGGTACCTATTCCATGACACTTATGTCTTCTTGGGTGATGGAGGCGAGAGTAATACTCCGTATATGAACTGCTCTGTTTCCGGATCCAAATCAAGAATCTCGGCTACATACGGATCTTCACATCCTGCGACGGGTCTACACTGTGCGCCGATGGCGGTTGCGACAAGAAGAATATTTTGCGCCATATGCCCCGCTTCTAAGAGCGCATGCGAATACGCGAAGTCTCCATATTTCTTTGCGCTACGTTCCCACACCGAGGTGAAGATAACGAACGTGCTTGAAAGCGGAGTTATGGAAGGGCGAATCAACCTCGACATGTCGAAGCTCTCGGGGAGCGGCCATAGATGCTCGAGCGCATGCGCTCCCGGGTGGTAATGAAAGACACCGGAATCAACGCCCTCGAGCAGGTTACCGATCACATATGTTTCTATGGGAAACTGAGCGCCGGCGGATGGATAGTTGCGCGACCCTTGTTTTTTGCGGGCGCCCAAGGCGAGTCCCAGCAATGTGCCCAGCTCATCCTGGCTAAAGGCTCTGTCCGACACCGACCTGTCAAAAGATGATCTGTTTTGGAGCACGCTCTCAAGAGAAACTGAAGTGGAAGTGGGGTTGGGCAGAGTCACGCGCGGCATGCGCGCGTATTCCTTGTGTTGTCCTCTGGGTGCGGCATCGGCGCGCACGCTTGCTCCCCGTCGTAAAACTCGCGATTCGCGGACGTATGCGTGAATGCGGTTAATAAAGGAAGACATAGTTATACAAAAGGGTGAGGAGCTTCCGTGAATACGGTTTTGCGCGGGTCGTAGCCGAACATCTTTGGGATGCTGAGGAGTCTCTCACCGCCGAGATAGGGGAGAGATTCCGCATAGCCTAGTGGCTGTAACTCCGGAATCACAACCATCTCTATGTGCCACTTCGGAATATTTTTCTTAGAAGCGGTGAAGGGGACGGATACGCATGTATAGTTGCGCCTGATGCACCACTGTACAATGCGCTCCACATGTTCACCCGCAGTATCCTTTTCCCATACTTCACGCGTAAGCTTTTGAACTTCGCCCTGATGTAAAAATGCCAGCTTTGTGTACCGGTCGCCAGTTGCCCAGTAGGTGATCCTGTCGTAGTGGCCGATTTCCTGCGCAGTTTTATTCCGGTCTACATCCGTGAGATTCAGAAGTCGATTGCGTGCGCCGCGTCGGGCACGCAGAGCTTCCATGAGTGCTTTCTCCGCACACACAGCGGGGTCCCGGTGGGATTTCATCCCGATGGTGATGCGCGGCTCGTTACCCGTCTCATCCTCAATGATTGCGCAGAACGCATATGCAGGGGCGTCCGTGAGCATACGAACGATATGTGGGACTAAGCGGTATCGCGCGCAGCGGTCCAGAAGGAGTTTGAGTGAATGACTTTGCGTAGAGAGGTCGGCCAAATCGACGCGCGGGAGTGTGAGCTGATTCAGCCACATAATCATGTACGCATCGCGTTCAATTATTTCGAGCGCGCCGCTCAACAGCGCTTCTTCGCGAATGGGGTGTGTACCAAGCCCTGTCGTGACCGTCTGCCGGAGGAGCGGCTCGACTTTTTTGTGCACGAGTCGATTGGCCTCGTGGTGCGCGCTGATTATGTGCGCCGGTATGGATACCTGTTCTTTTTTCAGCAAAGAAGTGGCTCGTATCCACTTATACATACTCTCCGGTGTGATACGTAAGTGTGGATGCTCGCGTCTTTGTTCCTCGGAATAGCCGGTAAAGGATTCGGGACGTACAAACCGGCCGGCGCGTTCTATCTGCCGCACCGTGGCCACTACCGGCCTTTGAAAATAGTCTACCGTCTCGAACCATATGTGCCGTTCGAGTGCTTCGGCAATCGTCGTGACGAGTGCGTGCCGCTCATCTTCGACTGCGCTTCCCGAGGCATGAGATTCTTCTCCGTCGCGGTAGCGGGCATGCCATACCAAAAGAGGCGGTTCATCCGGAGCACGGCTCGATTTCCCGTATGAGCGCAGTATGCCGGCGGTACGCATCGATTCCGCGAGTTCAAGCAAGTCTGTCAGGTCAAGATTCGATGAGGGGAAGCGAGCCACGTCGTACACCATTTCGGCTCCCAGTTTTTCCTCAAGAAAACGGACAAAGGAGACTATAGCTTCGGTCGCGGCTGAAGATCCGCGAAGCGTACGCCATATGCGTTCAAACGGTTCAACATCGCGAAGCATCGCGCTGATGATATCAGCTTCACGCTCAAAGGGTAAATCGGAACCGCCGACGCTACTCTCTTCTCGGATACTGGTCAGGTGCGCATAATCACAACATACTTGTCCACAGGGATGTGAGTGCAATTAGAGCTTGCATACTCAATAATAGAAGCGATATGGTCATCATCACCTACTCGACAAGTACTGCAAAGCGCCTGGTCAAACGGGTCTCGGCCATTCTGTTGGTTTCCGTTGGTTTCTTCGCGATTTTCTTCGCGTCTACTCCCCGCGTTCCTGGCAGCGGAGGCTCTTCATCCGGACTACCTATTGCAGAAGTTGCCCACGCAGACGCTCCCGCATGTGGCGATAGTAGTGCCTGTGGTGATAGTTCTGCCTGTGGTGACTCTAGCAACGCTGGCTGTGGCTGTGGCGGTGCCAGTTGCGATTCAGGTGGCGGGGGTGGTGGCGGGGGTGATGGCGGGGGTTCATTCATATGTACAGAACTCTATCGTCAGGGGCGTCTGAGCATCGCGTGGTACGAGGCGGATTCACGCTTTGCGCAGCTTGTCCCCGACGACGTCCGAATCGGCTACCAATTGTGGGCGCGCCCGCTCGCTCGTACTATGCAAAAGTCTCCTTTCTTCACGAGACTCGTCGAAGTCTTCGCAAGACCATGGGCACAACAAATGGCGTATGAAATGGGAGTCGCGGAAAGGGGTTCATTTGCCGGAAACATCCTCATGAGT
>CAMTYD010000033.1:0-7502 GCA_947085915.1 uncultured Parcubacteria group bacterium | reverse complement strand
CTTCTTTTTAGAGGCTGCTATGCTACGATTCGCGGTATGGAGGATCGCTCTATCAACATTTCCATAACCGCCGGGACAGTTTTCAAGATAGTTGTCATTTTGGTGGGCGCGTGGCTCTTGTTCACACTTCGTCACATTGTCCTCGATATCGTGACCGCCATCGTCATCGCTTCGGCAATAGAGCCGGGCGTGATTTCGCTTGTGCGCAAGAAAATACCCCGTGTTTTGGCCGTGCTCATCATCTACGTCGTCCTCTTCAGTATCTTTTTCGGACTCTTCTACTTTTTCCTTCCGTCTATTCTTGAAGACCTCGCGTTGTTCCTCGCTGCTCTCCCGGCCTATCTGGAGGCTTTTACGAGAGTGGGAGCCTTCGACACCTACGCGAGTATTTTGGGAATTCCCGCCCCTTCAGCTATTTCTATCGGTGACATCACAGCAAACATCAGAAGTGCCTTCGACATAACGGGGACTCTCGGGAATGCGTTCGGTGCATTCACACGCATTTTCGGCGGAGTTTTTTCCTTTGTCCTCATTGTTGTCTTCTCCTTCTATTTTGCGGTGCTTGAGACAGGCGTCGACGACTTCTTACGGGTCGTTTCCCCGAGAAAACATCAAAGCTACATCCTCGGTCTCTGGAAGCGTTCGCAGCAGAAGATTGGCCTGTGGATGCAAGGTCAGCTCATTCTCGCCCTTATCATCGGCGTGCTCGTGTACCTCTTGCTGACGATTCTTGGCGTGCCTCACGCCCTCGTCCTTGCCGTAATCGCGGCCTGTTTCGAACTCATACCAGTATTCGGCCCGATTCTTGCGGCCGTCCCCGCCGTTCTTATCGCTTTTGTGTCGGGCGGAGTATTCTTCGGAGCGCTCGTCGCGGGAGTCTATATGGTGATACAGATGTTCGAAAATCATCTTATTTATCCGCTGGTCGTGACACGCGTCGTTGGCGTGCCTCCACTCCTCATCATTCTTGCTTTGATTATCGGAGGAGAACTCGCGGGCTTTCTCGGAATCCTACTCTCGGTACCCGCAGCTGCCGTGATACAAGAGTTGGTACGTGACATCGAGAGCGGTCGCCTCCGTGAGCACATCAGTGCATAAAGATTATGGGAAAGCCGTTTTATCTCACGACAACGCTGCCATACGTAAATGCGGAACCGCATATCGGCTTTGCACTTGAAATGGTGCAGGCAGATGTCATCGCGCGGTACCGCACACTGCTTGGCGATGAGGTATTTTTCAATACAGGTACGGATGAGCACGGTCAAAAGCTCTACGAAGCTTCGCAGAAAGCGGGCAAAGCACCACAAGCGTATGTCGACGAGTACGCGGCGAAGTTCCGTTCACTCAAGGAAAAATTGAATTTGCACGCGGGGCTGCATTTCATCCGGACAACCGACCCCAATCACGTACATGCCGCGCAAGAAATATGGCGCAAATGCTTGGCAAAAGGGGATATTGTAAAGCGCACGTACAAAGGACTGTACTGCGTCGGCGACGAAGCGTTTATGAAAGAAAGTGAGTTGGTGGAGGGTCGCTGTCCGAATCATCCGACCATGGATCTCGTCGAACTCGAAGAAGAAAATTATTTCTTTTTACTCAGCCACTATCAGGAACCGCTTCTCAAGTATCTTTCGCAGGCCGGTGTCATTGTGCCCGAATGGCGGAGACTGGAAGCAATCCAATTCGTAGAGCGAGGATTAGAAGATTTCTCGATATCCCGCGTAAAAGAAAAAATGTCGTGGGGTATTCCTGTGCCCGACGACGATTCGCAGGTAATGTACGTATGGTTTGACGCGCTCACGAATTACATATCAACACTCGGATGGCCGGAGGATGCAGCGGGTACCTTCGCGAAATTTTGGACGGGAGGCGAAGTCATGCAGCTGGCGGGGAAGGATCAAGTGCGTTTCCAATCAATCATGTGGCAGGCGATGCTCATGTCTGCCGGACTCAAAGCTACGGACAAGGTTCTCTATCACGGCTTCATCACGAGCGGCGGGCAGAAGATGAGTAAATCCGTCGGCAATGTCATCGACCCGCTCTCAATTGTTGACGAATACGGAATTGATGCGCTGCGCTATTTCCTCGCACGGCACGTGCATCCTTTTGAGGACAGTGATTTTACGATGGAAAAATTCAAAGAAATCTATAATGCGAATCTTGCAAATGGCCTCGGCAATCTCGCAGCTCGCGTGATGCAGCTCGCCGAATCAAATCTTGAAAAACCTGTTTTTGCTGGGGACGAGACATTTGTCTTTACGTACTCGCCTCAAATCCAAGAGGCGATGCGCGGGTATGATTTGAATACGGTAATGGATAGTATCTGGGGCGCGGTTTCTCAGGTCGACCAAACGATGCAGAAAGACCAGCCATTTAAGGTCGTAAAAGAAGACAAGCAAAAAGGTGTTGAGATGATAGGCAATATGGTCAAACAACTTGCTTGGATTGCAAAAGCCATCGAGCCATTTATGCCGGATACGAGCGAGAAAATACTGGCGGCAGTGATGGCCAACAAAAAGCCGGATAATCTTTTCCCACGCAAAGAATAAATACACTGACAAACTGGAGTATGTAAGGATGTTATGAAATACTTTGACGCACATACACACGTAAATTTTGTCGCGTACAACGACGACCGCGAGGCGACCATCCTGCGCGCAAAGGACGCTGGGGTGGGGATGAATGTGGTGGGGACGCAGCTTGATACCTCAAAAGCGGCTATCGCACTCGCTGAGAAATACGACAATGTCTGGGCGACCATCGGACTTCATCCGGTACACACCGCGAAGTCGTACCATGATGTAAAAGAGCTGGGCGAAGGAGGAAAAGAGTTTACTTCTCGCGGCGAAGTTTTCGACATGGCCGCGTATGAGGCGCTCGGCAAAAGTCCGCGTGTGATTGCGGTAGGAGAATGCGGACTCGACTACTACCGCGTCGAAGAAAGCACTAAGGATGTGCAGTCGAAGGCATTTATCGAGCAAATAGAGTTGGCAAATCGTTTGAATAAGCCGCTGATGCTCCATATCCGAAATGCGTATGACGACGCACTCGCGATTTTGAAGGCGCACGCGAAGGTAAAAGGCGACGTGCACTTTTTTGCGGGGGATTGGAATATCGCCAAGAAATTTATCGATTTTGGGTTCACCCTGTCATTCACGGGTGTCGTCACGTTTACGCATGATTATGACGAAGTCATCAGAAATGCACCACTGGGCATGCTTCTCTCCGAGACGGACGCTCCATACATCACTCCGACACCCCATCGCGGCAAGCGCAACGAACCGAGCTATATTCCGCTCATCGTGAATAAGATAGCTGAGATTCGGGGAGAAGACGCCGAGGCGGTGCGAGCGCAAATTATGGCTAATAGTAAGCGTGTTTTCGGCATTGACAATTCGGCTTAAAGGGTGTATAATTGCAGGAGTGAGGATAGGTTAAAGCCTCTTCAAAAACTTTCCATGGAACGCGGTTTCAATACCGTGGGCTGTGGAAAATTTTTGAGGGAAACGAGTATTCTCACAATTAAATCGCAACCCAGGGCCGCATTCCGCGGCTCTTTGAAGTTAAAGAGGGAGGTGAATATGTACCCCAATCACGAGGTTTTTCTTTTGTCGTTTGCGATGTTCCTCGAACGTCTCAGCGTTCTTGAGGCAAGGAGGAGCGCAATCCAACAGCAGGACGACGAGGAAAAAGAAAATGCCTTAAAAGTCGCTTGCCAGGAGGCTGACATCCCATACCGTCCCAATATATATGGCATCGTCGCAAGCGATGCTGTCCGTTGGGAGAGCGAGATGGGGGTCGTAATGGCGTATCGAAATGTGTGGCAGCAATTCCTGCAAGAGCGGCAAGAAGGGCCGCTCGCACGATTCGTTGACGGCGTCCCGTTGGGTCTGTGCCTAGATATTTCACGCTGGAGCGAGAACCCCTTTCCAGCTGAATATCAGGAACTGGTCGAAGACGTGCAGGAAGGTATCGGCGACTACGATGGTGTCGTCGCAGCCGCGGAACTCGAATGTGTGCTGAGGAGGGGCCTGAAGCGGTTCTCCGTAACTCCCCAGCATCTCGTTGAATTCATTCGGAGTCGCGCGAAGGATCTCGGTGTCATCTTGCCTGCGTAATCAACACCCCGCCGTAGCAATACGGCGGGGTCACTCTTTTGTTGCGGGGCTATAACGCTTGTGATAGAGTGCCCCAACATATGGCAGATGAAGTAGTCGCAGATATGAACGAAACCGCAGAGGATGCGGTGGTTCTCCGTATCTACGAAATCGGCTACCACATCACCCCTGATACAAAAGAAGAGGAATTGGAGAAGGTGGTCGGCGTCCTTCGCTCCGAGATAGAAAAATCGGGCGGTTCGTTTATCGCAGAAGGCGCACCTTCCATGATGAAGCTCGCATATCCGATATTCCTCCGCGAAGGGGAGAAGAGCGTTGAGTACGACCGTGGATACTTCGGATGGATAAAATTTGAAGCTCCTATCGCAATCGCGCAGACGATTGAGGCATTCCTCAAACAAGACAAGAGTTTCTTCCGTTTCATCGTGTTCCAGACCGTTCGCGAGGATACGCGTGCAAAAATGAAGGCTCCGCAGCTCCGTGAGGTGAAGCGCACCGATGTCATCAAGCAGGTACCACGTCGAGTCGAGGAGACCTCGGCCCCTGTGTCTGAAGAAGACCTCGAGAAGGCACTTCAAGACATCACCACAGAGTAGTGCTACAATTTCTCTATTCACTATGTACATCAACAAGGCGATGCTTTTCGGTAATTTGACCCGTGACCCGGAGCTCCGGGCGCTGCCATCGGGCATGAATGTGGTGAATTTTTCAATCGCGACCAACCGTACGTTCAAAGACCGCGATGGCAAGAAGCAAGAACAGACAGATTTCCACAATGTCGTCGTATTCGGTCGCCAGGCCGATATCGTCAATCAGTACCTCAAGAAGGGAAGTTCCGTCTTCGTAGAAGGCCGTATGCAGACCCGCAGCTGGGAGAAAGATGGCGAAAAGAAATACCGCACCGAAGTCATCGCCGACCGCGTACAGTTTGGTCCTAAGGGAAGTGGAGGTGGTGCCCGCTCGTCCGGTGGAAACACGGGAGGGGATGACCAGACGCCACCGCCCGACGACATGTCTTCAGGCGGAGGAAGCGGCATCGATTATCCGAAAGACGATATTAATCCGGACGATATACCATTTTAGATAGGAATTAGCCAATAGGGTTTAGCCACTAGAAAAACAAAATACAAAACCATGAGCAACAACATTCTTACGCAAAATGATATTCAGCACGTCGATTACAAGGACATCGACCTCTTGAAGCAGTTCATCAATCCGCACGGACGCATCATGGGTCGCACCAAGAGTGGGCTCACTGCCAAGCAACAGCGTGCAGTAGAAGCCGCCATCAAGCGCGCTCGCTTCATGAGCCTTCTCCCGTTCATTCAAAAATAAATCCCATAAACGCGGGATATAATGCGCGGGATGACTCACATCGTCCGCAAGACACACCCTCGCGCGATACCGGTTTCGGTTACGCTTGAAGCGTGGATATTGATTGCGAGCACGCTGCTTTCGATATGGCTAGTAAAGGCGAACATCATCGGTACATTCATTGGACACGCGGCTGAGTTCGAAGAGATAAGCAGCTTCGTAGCGGGAATGTTCTTCACATCAATACTCACCACCGCTCCCGCAATCATTACACTCAGTGAGCTCGGGCAGCATATAGCACCCTGGAAAGTCGCTCTGTTCGGAGCTGCAGGCGCTGTCGCCGGGGACATTCTCATATTCAGATTTCTTCATAGCCCGCTTGCCAATTACATCATCCGCACCGCGTTCAGTTTGCGGCAGCGTCGCATGGGGCTAATGCTCGAAAAGAGTGCCTTCTGGTGGGTCGTGCCTCTTCTGGGCGCTGTCATCATTGCCTCACCGCTACCTGACGAAATAGGACTGCTTATGATGGGGCTTTCCGGCATGCGCCTCGGTAGCTTCATCGTACTCACGTACGTGATGAATGCGGCCGGCATTTATATAATCGCAATCGCCGCCCAAAGGCTTATCGGCTAGACGCGTTCGGCGTATTCTCCTGTTTCTGTATTAACGCGGATGACGTCACCGAGTTCTACGAACATAGGGACATCGAGGGGAGCACCCGTCTCGAGCTTCACTACTTTGCTGCCGCCCTGAGCCGTGTTGCCGCGGGTGTTTGGCGGTGCTTCTGTGACCTTTAGTTCCATTTTGATAGGAAGCTTCACGCGGAAGAGTTTTTCGTCGAACCACATCGTCTCAACCTCCGTGTTGCCCTTGAGGAATTTTCCGGAATCACCCATCATTTCATCGGTGACTGAGAAGCGCTTGGACTTGTCTTTGATATCATGGAAGAACCATTCACCATTGCGGGCATAGATAAACATCGCAGTCTTCGTCTCTATCTCGGCTTCGTGAAGCTTGTCGTTCTGCTGGAAAGAGTGCTCGATAGAATTTCCTTTGATGATATGGCGCATCTTGGTCTGATTGACCGGACGGCGCTGCTGCTTCTGCATGATGTTGTTCCATGTGCAGACATATGGCTCGCCTTCAATAAGGACGGCAACTCCCGGCTTCACATCGTTGTAGCTCAACATATCGGGGCATTGTATTCAAAAAAACACGATTGTCCAATCAACTTTTCTTTTCCCCGGACAACGGATACGCCTCTTGATTGAAGGTTTGTAAGTATTGTTGCGTAAGGAGCTCATTCTTAACAGCGTCATCTTTTTGCTTCGTGAGCACCTCTTTCCACTCTGCGGCTTGGGAGTAATGTTCGTCGACCCTAACCGACCTCTTTTCTGTCATTGCAGGTGCTTTGACGTTAGGTATAAGCATGGATGATATCGCGCCAATATTTCTAAAATTCTTGTCTTGCCTGACAATCTGGATATCGCTAGGGTCTACCCATGCTGAATACACCATATCCGTTGGCCTCAGGATCCTTTCGACAATTACCCTGAAACCGTCCCGAAAGACAAACGGATTCTCCTCTCCACCAGTAGGGAACAGGAAAAAGAGACCACCACCAGCGACATGCCTCTGTATGGTACGGAACTGCCGCAGATTTTCCTTGGGGTCATTCGTCCGGGGCAATATTTTGTCTTCTCCGAATATTGCGCCCAAACGCTTTGTCATGCGCCCGCCAGCGAGAGAGAGGATATCGGTACGATGAAGCATCTGCAGTAGCAACGGCGTATCTGCTACTCCCGGGTGATTTGAGATAAGAATTCCGGGCTCCGAATTTAGTCTTTCACGCATCTCTGCAAAATTAGTTTCGTTCGATTTAACATAAGTCGGCTCCACGTTTATTAAACGCAAGTACTCTTTTGCGACTCCGTCAGGAGTGTGTATCTGTTTTTCCTTTAAATAGTTGCCGAGCGTTGTCGCTGCGGCATATTCGGCAGCGTGAGAAATTCTATGCCCGATACTGCCCGCCTTCTTTTGCAGTTCTTCCATTGTTTACTCTTCGCT